>NZ_JBSHBN010000104.1:0-33389 GCF_053612025.1 Kitasatospora sp. NPDC054768 | reverse complement strand
GCGCCCGGCGCCCGGCGATCCGGGCGTCGCCGACGGCGATGGCGGAGCAGTTCCCGAACAGCCCGCACGATCGGCGTGCGGGCCTGCGAAGAACGGTGATTGACGGACCATCAAGGGCAGTGGGCCCCGGCGGTCGGCAGCACGGCAGCGGAACGGGAACAGCGGCCCGGACTCATGCATGCCGTCTCCGTCCTCGCGGAAAACACGGATCACCCGCGGCCGGTGTCCCGACTCCCGGATCCACGCCCGCCGCGTCGGGCGGCAGCCCTCAGTCCAGGAGCTTCGCCATCACCCGGTCGAGCGCGCGGAGGTCCTCCGGCGGCAGCGCGAGCAGCGCGTCCGGCGGCGTGGCGAGGATCCCGGTGGCGAGCGCGGCCTTGGCCTCGCCCTCCTCGGTGAGGTGGACCAGCTTGGAGCGCCGGTCCGCCGGGTTGGTGATGCGCTCGGCGAGCCCGCGCCGCACCAGGTCGTCCACGATGACGCTGGTGTACGGCGGGTCGGCGGTCAGCCGCTCGGCCAGCTCCCGCAGGGTGATCGGGCCGGCGGCGAGCCGGCGCAGCGCCCTGACCCGGCTGAAGCTCATGCCGAGGGCTTCGGCGACGGTCCTGCGGCGGTCGTGGCGCTCCAGCACGAGCGCGTACATCCCCTGCCAGACCCGGGCCGCCGTCGCGGCGTCCGTCCCGCCCCCCTCCGGGTGCCCACCGGTGTCGAGGCGCTCCATCAGGCGTCCACCGTCTCCTTCGTCTCCGTGCTTCCCTCGGCCGCCTCCTCGGCGGCGAGCCGCCGCGCCGTGCGCTCGGCCGTCGCCCGGGCCCAGCGGCCGGAAGTGAGCGTACCGGTGACCAGCACGGCGGCGCCGCAGCCGGCGATGATCCACCATGCCGTCCGGGCCGCCCCGGTGAAGGCCGCCGGGTCCGCGGGGGCGCTGCCGGCCATCAGGGCGCCGGTGACCGCGACGCCCAGGGACTGGCCGACCTGTCGGCTGGTGGAGGCCACCGCCGCCGCCACCCCGGCCTGCGAGCGGGGCATCCCGGAGACGGCGGTGTTGGTGATGGGCGCGTTGACCAGGCCGAAGCCCGTGCCGAAGAGCAGGAAGGCGAGGACCAGCAGCCAGGCCGGCAGGTGCTCGGAGTAGCCGACCGCCTGGAGCACGGCGCTCGCGGTCAGCGCCGCCCCGGCCAGCAGCAGCGGCGTGCGCGGCCCCCGGGCGGCCACCATCCGGCCGGACAGCGGCGCGGTGAGCAGCGACATGACCGCCATCGGCAGCATGAACAGTCCGGCGTGCAGCGGGTCGAGCCCGCGGACGTCCTGGAGGTACAGGGAGGTGAGGAAGAGGAAGCCGCCGAGGCCGGCGAAGGCGGCGACCGCGATGACGGTGGCGCCGGAGAAGGGCGCGGAGCGGAAGAACCGCAGGTCGATCAGCGGGTCGGTGCGCCGGGGTTCGTACCGCAGCAGGCCCAGCAGCGCGCCCAGGGAGGCCGCCGTGCAGCCGAGCACCACGGGCGAGGTCCAGCCGCGCTCCGGTGACTCGATGATCGCGTAGGTGAGGGCGGCGAGCACGACGACGACCAGCAGCTGGCCGACCGGGTCGACCCGGCGGGTGCGGGCCGCCCGCGACTCCGGCACGTAGCGGGTGGTGAGGAAGAGGGCGGCCAGGCCGATCGGGACGTTGATCCAGAAGATCGCCCGCCAGCCGGCCGACTCCACCAGCGCCCCGCCGATGATCGGCCCGGCGGCCATGCTGATGCCCACCACGCCGCTCCAGACGCCGATCGCCCGGGCGCGCTGCCGGGAGTCGGTGAAGGTGTTGCTGATGATCGACATGGCGACGGGGTTGAGCATCGATCCGCCGACCGCCTGGAGCATCCGCGCGGCGATCAGCCAGCCGAGCCCGGGGGCCAGGCTGCACAGCAGGGAGGCCGCGGTGAACACCACCAGTCCGATCCGGAACACCCGGCGGCGGCCGATCCGGTCGGCGGTCGAGCCGGAGAGCATCAGCAGGCTCGCCAGCACCAGGGTGTAGGCGTCGACCGTCCACTGCAGGCCGGACACCGTGGTGTCCAGGTCACGCCGGACGGCGGGCAGGGCCACGTTCAGGATGGTGTTGTCGAGGCTGACGATCAGCAGGCTCATGCAGCAGATGGCGAGCACGAGCCAGGGCCGCGGTCGAGCGGCATCGGGCATGGCGAACGCTCCAGAATTATTTGTGTTGTTGTAATCATTGTGATGCTACAACTAATCCGGGCGGCGGCTCCACCCCCGACCGGCCCCGGACAGCGCAACGGCCGCGCCCCGCCGATCTCCTCGACGGGGCGCGGCCGCTGGGGGCCCGCGGATCAGGCCTTCTTGACCACGCCGGATTTGAGCTGCATGGCACCGAAGCCCTCGATGCGGCAGTCGATGTCGTGCCCGTCGACGCCGTCCACCAGGCGGATGTTGCGGACCTTGGTGCCGGCCTTGATGCCGGAGACGCTGCCCTTGACCTTCAGCGCCTTGACCACCGTCACGGTGTCGCCGTCGCTCAGCACGTTGCCGACGGCGTCCTTGATCACGCGCTCACCGGCCGGCGCGCCGGCCTGGTCGCCGCCGCCGGGCACCCACTCGTGGGCGCACTCGGGGCAGACCATGAGGGCGTTCATCTCATAGGTGTACTCACTGGAGCACTGCGGACACGGGGGAAGGTTGTCGCTCATGTGTTCAGGATATCCAGCTGTTCGGAGCTGATCCGGGCACGAGTGAGGAGGTCAGCGGGGGTGCCGGCACCGGTCGGCCGCCGCTTCCGGTGGGCACGGGGTCATGCCCGGCGGCCGCACCCGCCCGGCCTTCCCCACCCGCCTCCGCCGCCGGGCCGTCACCCGCCCAGCGGCGCGGGCAGCGGACGGGAGTGCAGGACGTCCAGCCGGGAGACCGCCCGCGTCACCACCACGTACAGCCGGTGCAGGCCGCGCGCCTCGGCCTCCACGATGGCGGCCGGCTCCAGCACCACCACGTGGTCGTACTCCAGCCCCTTCACCAGCGAGGCCGGCAGCACCGTCACCCGCGCCGTGGTGCCGACCTGTTCGGCCGCCCCGGTCGGGATCCCCGCCGCGAGCAGCGCCTCGGCGGCCTCCGCCACCGCGCCGTCCGCCGCGATCACCGCGATCGAGCCCTCGCGCTCCAGCGCGGCCCGCACCGCCGCGACCACCGCTCCGCCCAGGCCGCCCCCGGCCACCCGCCGCACCGTCAGCTCCCCGTCCTGCCGCAGCGACACGGCCGGCGGCACGTCCACGTCCAGCGCGCCCAGCAGGGTGTTGGCGAGGGCCGTCACGGCGGCCGGGACCCGGAAGCCGGTGGTCAGCGGCACCACCGCGGCCTGCGGCTTGCCCAGGTGGGCGAGCTGCTCGGGCCAGCTGCGGGCGGCCCACGGGGCGGTGGCCTGGGCGAGGTCGCCGAGAACGGTCAGGGAGCCGAAGGCGCTGCGGCGGGCGATCGCCCGGCACTGCATCGGGGAGAGGTCCTGGGCCTCGTCCACCACGACGTGGCCGAAGCCGGCCGGGCGCTCGATCAGGCCGGCCACCTCGTCCAGCAGCATCAGGTCGTGCTCGGACCACGTGGCGCTCTTCTCCGAGCGCGGCGGCCGGCGCCACAGGATCGCCGCCTGCTCCTCGGGGCCGAGCACCCCCTCGGCGGCCTCGGCCAGCAGGGCGGGGTCGCTCAGCAGCGCGGCGACCACGGCCTCCGGGCGCAGATTCGGCCAGGCGGCCTCCAGGAAGGCGGCCACCGGCCCGCAGCGGCCGATCTTCCGCGACCAGGCGCCGGACCGGACGCCGGTCCGCCGCTCGGCCTGGTCCTGGAGCATCGCCACCACCCGGGTGCGCAGGCTCTCCCGGCCGATCGCGTACGGCGGCGCCTGCTCGCGCAGTTCGGCGACCGTCCGCTCCAGCCGCTCCGGGGGCACCCGCCACCGGTAGGAGCCGTCCGGTACGACCAGCGGCTCCGGGCCCGTCGCCCGGATGCGGCCGTACAGCGCCCGGCGCAGCACCGTCGCCATCCGCGCGTCCTGCTTGACCGCGGCGGCCCGCTCGTCGTCCACGGCGGCGACCGGCCGGAGGCGACCAGGTCCTCGACGGTGCGCTGGGTGACGTCGATCTCGCCGAGCGCGGGGAGCACCTCGGCGATGTAGCGCAGGAAGGTCCGGTTGGGGCCGATGACCAGCAGGCCGCCGCGCTGGATCCGCTGCGGGAAGCTGTACAGCAGGTACGCGGCGCGGTGCAGCCCGACCGCGGTCTTGCCGCTGCCGGGCGCGCCCTGCACGCAGACCGACTCGCTCAGCTCGCCCCGCACCAGCACGTCCTGTTCGGGCTGGATGGTGGCGACGATGTCCCGCATCGGGCCGGTGCGGGGCCGCTCGATCTCGGCGGCCAAAATGCCGCCGGCACCGCCCTCGCCGCCCTCGCCACCGTCCGCCGCACCGTCGCCCGCCGCGTCGCCCGCCGCCGCGTCGCCGTCCGCCGGGCCGTGCCCGCCGTCCGCGCCGAGGGGTTCGTCCTCCAGCCCGGTCAGCTCCTCCGGTGCGCCCAGGCTCCACGGCGCCCAGCCGAACCGGCGGCGCCGCGCGAGCCCGAGCGGAGCGTGGGCGCTCGCCTGGTAGAACGCCCGGGAGACCGGGGCCCGCCAGTCGACCACCAGCGGCGGCACCGTCGGATCCTCGGAGATCCGCCGGCGGCCCACGTAGTAGCGCTGTCGCCGGTGGTCCCCGGCCTCCGCGGTGTCGGCGAAGTCGAGGCGGCCGAAGAAGGACGGGCTCTCCGGCAGCTCCGTCATCCGCTTGGCGCGGGTGCGCAGGTACCGGCCGAGCGCCTCCGCGCTGGCACCGTCGCCGGAGACGTCCTCCGCGGCGACGACCTGGTGGCCCGCGTCCTCGACCTGCCGGGCCGTCGCGACCCGGCAGACCTCGACGTAGGCCCGCTCCCGTTCCAGTTCGCCGTCCAGGTTCCGGATTTCCGAGGTCATCGTTCGCGCCCCTTCCCGCACAACGGGCTCATCTGCCGCTCGGAGTCCAGCATAACTTAACTCAGTAAAAATACTGACTTGGTTGCTTCTCCGGAGGACGGGTTCGGCCCGGGCGCCTCAGGACACCAGGGGCGCCCCCTCCAACTCGGTCAGCGTCACGGTGCACAGGCCGCCGCGCTCCGCCCGGACGTCGGTGACCTCCAACTGCGTGCCGGGCAGCAGGATGAACTCCTCCTCGCCGGTGAACGCCGAGAAGTTCCTGATGCCGGCGGCCCGCACCGGACGTACCTCGAACAGCGTCCGCTTGCCCCGGCTGCCCAGGAAGGACCGCGCGACCCCGAGCTCGGAGGTGCAGGAGGAGACGCCCCACCACGTCACCGTCCTCCCGAGCGGGTACTGCCGCCGCAGGTCCAGCGAGACCCCGCGCCACAGCGGCGCGGTGCGGACGGGCAGCCGCGACACCGCCGCGAACAGCAGCCGCAGGTACGGCAGGTAGGGCACCAGCCGGCTGCGGTCCGGCGAGCGCAGCACCGCGTTGATCTCCCGGTAGAACGCGGACTCGCAGGTGTACAGGTACAGCGCGGCGATCTCGTCGGCGGACAGGCCGGTGGCCGCCTCGTCCGCCCGCCGCTTGCCGAAGTCGTGCGACAGCGACACGTGCCGGTCCAGGCCGCGCAGCAGCTCGGCGACCGGCGACACCGCCTCCCGGAAGCCCGTCGGCGGGGTGTCGAACACACCGGTGATCGCCGGCAGGACGAGGCCCTCGTCCTTCACCCCGGCGAGTCGGTCCAGGTAGAGCTGGTGCAGCTCCATGGTGGAGGCGATGAAGGCACCCATCCGCTCGGCGACCCCGGCCTCCGCCCCGCCGCCCTGCGCCGACGGCGCGTTCCACCCCGTGCTGGGCAGCCAGTCGACCTCGTCGGCACCGAGCGAGGCCAGGGCGGCGTTCACCGTGGCGAAGTGCTCGCCGTCGCAGAAGATGTCGCCCTGGGCCGCCGGGTTGGCGTGGTCGATGTGGCGGACCTCGACCTCGGGGTACTTCTCCTGCAGCCGCAGCACGACATTCTTCAGGCTGCGGGCGTGCGCGCCCCACCAGGCGAAGACCACGTAGCGGTCCTCCTCGGCGGCCCGCTGCTTGGCGCGGAGGATCTCCTCGACGATCCGCTCGGCGACCGGCCGCCAGAACCCGGTGTGCTCGTCCGGCCCCATCGCGCCGTCGCTGCTCGCGGTGAGCGCCGCGTTCAGCAGCAGCACGCCCTGGGTCAGCATCGCCTGGAACCACTCCGGCGGCTGGACCGTCTCCTGCTTCTTCAGCAGCGCCCGTATGTCGGCGATCGGCGTCTTCTTGGGGATGCCGTACTTCCACATCGCCGCGGCCTTGATCAGGCAGCGGATGCTGATCACCCGGCCGAACTGGCTGTCCTTCCAGTCGTGGAAGGTGCTGTCGAACATCGCGATGCCGGTGGCGCTCTCCGGCCTCGGGTACGGGTTCTGGCCGAAGACGACGACCTTCCACCGGTGCGGCGCGTGCGGCTTGAGCGCCTGGAAGGTCAGCTCGCGGACCGGGACGACCTCCGGGCCGCGACCCGGGCCGATGAACGAGGCCGCACCGGGCTGCGCCTCGATCACCGGCTTCAGCAGCGGCAGCCACGGCTCGCCGCCGCCCGTGAAGAGGTCGGCGAGGGCGAGCGGGTCGCTCGGGTCGGGCTGGGTGGCGGGGGTGTCGACAGCGCTCATGGTGGTGCGACTCCGGCTGATCGGGACCGTACGAATGTCAGACGAACGGCAGGTGATGGACCGTCAGCTTCCCTGGCGGACACCACAGTCCTACCAGCAGGGTCCGACAGTCCGGCCCGCGCCGACCGGCCGCCGACCGGCGCGGGCGAGGTGCCGACGGGACGCCGACGGAGCCCGGACGGAGCCCGGACGGAGCCCGGACGGATTGTCAGTGCCGGGCGCTAGCTTCGTCGGTGTCACCAAGAAACCGGCCCACCGGGCACCCCCGACCGACAGGAGCCCAGCATGACCACGGACCGCACCGAGCCGCCGCTCAAGGTGGTGCTGACCGACCTCAACGCGACGGTCGTGGAGTCCTGGCGGGCGGCCTTCGCCGACGTCCCCGGGATCAACATCCGGCACGCCTCGCTGCTCACCGCGAAGGCGGACGCCTGGGTCAGCCCCACCAACTCCCGCGGCCGGATGGACGGCGGAACGGACGCCGCGATCAAGCGCCACCTGGGCGCGGGCATCCAGCTGCGGGTCCAGAAGGCGATCCGCGAGCAGCACGCCGGCAGCATCCCGGTCGGCAGCGCGGTCTGCGTCCCGTCCGGCGCCGTCAACCCGGCGTTCCTGATATCGGCCCCGACCATGCGGACCTCCTCGCAGAACGTCAGCGAGACCTTGAACGTGGCCCTGGCCTGCGCCGCCGCGTTCCAGGCCGTCCACCGGCAGAACCGGCTGCGGCCGGGCTCGATCCGGTCCGTCGCCCTGGTCGGCATGGGCGCCGCGACGGGCAAGGTCCCGCCCCGGGTCTGCGCCAACCTGATGTGGTCCGGCTACACCCTGTTCAACGACCACCACTTCGAGGACGACGACGACCTGCGCGCCACCGTCCTGGCCCAGTTGGACGACCTCGAAAAGGCGCCCGCCACCGAGCGGGTGCGCATCGTGCCGCCCGCACGCCGCGGTTCGCCCGCCCGCCGGGCCTGACCCCGCCCCGGAGCGGCCACCCGCACCGCCGCCCACCGCCGCACGGCCGCCGTGCGGCGGTGCCGACTCCGCCCCGCTCGCCCCGGCCGCCCTCCGCCCGGCCCCGGCCGGACGCCCGCCCCGCCCCGCCCCGCCCGCGAGCCCTCAGCCCGCCGTGAGCGCCAGCCGGATCCAGCGCTCGGACTCGGCGACCGCCAGCCCCACGTCAAAGGCCTTCGGAGCGGCCGCGGCCTGCACCACCAGCCCCTTGAGCAGCCCCACGAAGGCCAGCGCGAAGGCGCCCGGGTCCACGCCGGGGCGCAGCTCGCCCTCCCGCTGCCCCTGCCCGACCACCTCGGCCGCCCACGCCCGGGTCCGGGCGTCCAGTTCCGCCACCGCGGCGGTCAGCTCCGAGGCCCCCGCGAGCGCCTCCGCGCCCAGCACCACGAAGGCCCGGCCCAGGTCGGTCGGGTTGCGCACGCCCTCCAGGCAGCCGCGCGCGAACCCGCACAGCTCGTCCACCGCGCCCGCCCCGCTGCGCTCCGGCGCGGCCGCCGCCATCGCCTCGGCCAGCGCCGCGCCCTGGAGCCGGGCGAGCAGTGCGGCCTTCGACCCGAAGTAGTGGGTGGCCAGGCCCCGGCTGAAGCCCGCCTCCTCCCCCACCCCGGCCAGCGTGACCCCGGTGCTGCCGTGCTCGGCGATCAGCCGGGCGGCGGCGGCGATCAGCGCGGACTCGGCCCGGGCCCGCCGTTCGGCCTGGGTGCGGCGCGCGGGCGCCTCCCGGAGCGTCCCGGGTCCTCCGGTTCGGCCCTCATCGTGCGTAGACATGCCACCATGCTACGGTGAACTTGCTTGTTGGATAACAAGTAACTTCCGGAGCGGCGGACACTCCCCCGGCCCGCCGCCCCCGCGAGAAGGGAAGTCCTGATGACCGCCACGATGCTCGCCGGCCGGCTCGACGTCGCCAAGGGCGCCTTCGCCGTGGAGGAGGTCCCCGTCCCGGTGCCCGGTCCGGGCGAGGTGCTGATCAAGGTGGAGGCCGCCGGCGTCTGCCTCTCCGACGTCCACCTGATCGAGGGCATGCTCAAGCCGCTCTTCCTCAAGGGCGACAAGGTCACCCTCGGCCACGAGGTCGCGGGCACCGTGCACACCCTCGGCGAGGGCGTGACCACCGCGGCCGTCGGCGACCGGGTGCTGCTGCAGGCCGGCGAGAACCGCGACGGCGTCGTGCACACCCGCGGCGTGGACTACGACGGCGGCTGGGCCGAGTACGCGCTCGCCACCGCCACCACCCTGGTGCCCATACCGGACGAGCTCCCCTTCGAGCAGGCCTGTTTCATCCCCGACGCGGTCTCCACCCCCTGGGCCGCCATCACCGCCACCGGCGCCGTGCGGCCCGCCGAGGCGGTCGGCGTCTGGGGCGTCGGCGGCCTCGGCGCCCACGGCGTGCAGCTGCTGCGGGCCATCGGCGCCTTCCCGATCGTCGCCGTCGACCCGCTGCCGGCCGCCCGTGAGCGCGCCCTGGCCTTCGGCGCCGACGCGGCCCTCGACCCGACCGACCCCGCGTTCGCCCAGCTGCTGCGCGAGGCCACCGGCGGTCGCCCGCTGTCCGCCGCCTTCGACTTCGCCGGGGTCGCCCCGGTGCGCGAGCAGGCCATGGCCACCCTGGGCGAACACGGCCGCCTGGTGCTGGTCGGCCTCACCGACAAGCCGCTGACCGTCACCAACGGCACCCTGGTCAGCTACCTGCGCCAGCAGATCCGCGGCCACTACGGCTCCGAGGGCCAGGACGTCGTCGACCTGGTCAACCTGGTCCGCGGCGGCCGGCTCGACTTCTCCCGCTCGGTGAGCGGCACCTTCCCGCTGGCCGAGGCGGCCCGCGCGGTCGAGGCGCTGGAGCGCAAGGAGGGCAACCCGATCCGCCTGGTGCTCAAGCCCTGACCCGGCCCCGCCGACCCGGCGCCGCACCTCCGGACTGAGCCCGGTGGGTGCGGCGCCGCCTTTTCCCCGGCCGCTCCACCACCGGGACCCGCGGCACCGGGCCCGGCCCCGTCGCCGCCACCTCGGCCGACTCCCGGGACAGCACGCCCCCGCACCTCGACCCCACGCGCCCCGACCCCGGAGCACGCAGCACGCAGCACGCAGCCCAAACGCCCCAACTCCACGCCCCCGCACGGAAAATGGCATGCACGCCACTAGCCAACCGGCCAGTAGCACCCCTACCGTCGACTCTTCCGTGAGACTTCGACGGAGGAGTCCGCCTTGCGTTCACGCCAGCGCCCCCGCCCCCGCTCCCTCCGACTCCCGGCCGCCGCCCTCGCCTCGGCCCTGCTCGTCACCGCCGCCCTGACCACCAGCCCCACCGCCACCGCCGCCCCCACCCCGGCGACGACCGCCGCCGCCAACGACTACTGCGGCGGCCACTGCGCCGACATCCTGCCGCCCGGCGAGAACGGCAACGCCACCCTCGCCGACATCCTGCTCAACCGGGCCTTCGGCACCCGCCCCGCGCACACCGACGACCAGCTCGGCCCCTACGCCGCCCTCGCCTCCGGCTACCCCGGCCTGACCGAGGCCAAGCTGCGCGACTTCTTCAACGACGCCTCCTTCGGCGTCCCCGCCGACCAGGTGGCGAGCACCACCAGCCCGCGTCCGGACGTCACCATCGTGCGCGACAAGGCCACCGGCGTCCCGCACATCTCCGGAACCACCCGCTACGGCACCGAGTTCGGCGCGGGCTACGCCGCCGCCCAGGACCGCCTCTGGGTGATGGACCTCTTCCGGCACGTCGGCCGCGGCCAGCTGTCCGGCTTCGCGGGCGGCGCCGCCGCCAACCGCCAGCTGGAGCAGACCTTCTGGCAGGCCGCGCCGTACACCGAGGCGGAGCTGCAGCAGCAGATCGACGCCATCGCCGCCCGCGGCGGCCGGGCCACCCAGGCACTCGCCGACGCCAACGCCTACCTCGACGGCATCAACCAGTACGCCAAGGAGTCCTACAACGCCCGCACCTTCCCCGGCGAGTACGACCTCACCGGGCACATCGACCCGATCACCAACGCCGGCTCGATCGAGCCGTTCAAGCTGACCGACCTGGTGGCCCTCGCCTCCGTGGTCGGCGCGCTGTTCGGCTCCGGCGGCGGAGGCGAACTGGCCTCCGCCCAGGTCAAGTCGGCCGCCGAGGCCCGGTACGGCAAGGACGCCGGGGACGCGGTCTGGAAGTCGCTGCGCGAGGCGGACGACCCGGAGGCCGTCCAGACCCTGCACGACGGGCAGAGCTTCCCGTACGCGACCGTCCCGGACCAGCCGCAGGGCGCGGCGCTGCCGGACCCCGGCTCGGTGGTGCCCGAGCGGGTCGTCTACGACGCCACCGGCTCGGGCAACTCCGCCACCACCCAGGCGAACGGCGTCCTGCCCGGAAACCTGCTGACCGCCAAGCACGGCATGTCCAACGCCCTGCTGGTCTCCGGCGCGCGCACCGACGACGGCCACCCGGTGGCCGTGTTCGGCCCTCAGACCGGCTACTTCGCCCCGCAGCTGCTGATGCTGGAGGAGATCCAGGGCCCCGGGATCAGCGCGCGCGGCGCCGCCTTCGCCGGCCTGAGCTTCTACGTGCAGCTCGGCCGCGGCCAGGACTACGCCTGGAGCGCGACCTCCGCCGGCCAGGACATCACCGACACCTACGCCGTCCCGCTCTGCACCACCGACGGCTCCCCGGTCACCACCGCCGCCAACTCCTACCTGTGGCACGGCCAGTGCCTGCCCTTCGACCGGCTGGAACGCAAGAACGCGTGGAAACCCACCACCGCCGACTCCACCCCGGCCGGCTCCTACACCCTGGTGATGTACCGCTCCAGGTACGGCCTGGTCAGCGCCCGCGGCACCGTCGACGGCGCGCCCGTCGCCTTCACCTCGCTGCGCTCCACCTACCGGCACGAGGCCGACTCCATCATCGGCTTCCAGGAGCTGAACGACCCGGGCGCGGTGCAGGGCGCGGCGGGCTTCCAGCGGGCCGCGCAGGACATCAACTACACCTTCAACTGGTTCTACGCCGACTCGCGCGACATCGCGTACTACAACTCCGGCAGCAACCCGGTCCGCGCCCCCGGGGTGGACCCGGGGCTGCCCGTCCAGGCCCAACCCACCTACGAGTGGGCCGACTTCGACCCGGTCGCCAACACCGCCCGGTACACCCCGGCGGCCGAGCACCCGCAGTCCGTCAACCAGGACTACTACATCTCCTGGAACAACAAGCAGGCGAACGGCTTCACCTCGGCCGGTTTCGGCAACGGCTCGGTGCACCGCGGCAACCTGCTGGACGACCGGGTCAAGTCCCTGCTCAGGAACGGCGGCAGGGCGAGCCGGGTCTCGCTCACCCAGGCCATGGAGAGCGCCGCACTGGCCGACCTGCGGGCCGAGGACGTGCTGCCCGACCTGATCCGCGTGCTGCGCAGCGCGCCCGTCACCGACCAGGCCGCCCTCACCGCCCTGCAGCAGCTGGAGGCCTGGCTCGCCAACGGCGCCCTGCGGAGGGAGACTTCGGCGGGCAGCCACGGCTACGCGGACGCCACCGCGATCCGGGTGATGGACGCCTGGTGGCCGCTGGTCGCCGAGGGTGTCATGCGGCCTGGCCTCGGTGACCCGCTGTTCGGCGCGCTGACCGGCGCCCTCCAGATCAACGAGTCCCCCTCGGGCGGGCAGGCCGGCTCGGCCACCGGCCCGGTGAGCGCCAACGAGGCCATCCCGCACAAGGGTTCGGCCTTCCAGTACGGCTGGTGGAGCTATCTGGACAAGGACCTGCGCGCCGTCCTCGGCGACCAGGTGGCCGGCCCGCTGGCCCGGCCGTTCTGCGGCGGGGGCGACCTCGCGGCCTGCCGGACCGTCCTGCTGAACACCCTGAAGCAGGCCGCCGCCCAGACCTCCGTCCAGGTCTACCCGGGCGACGCGGACTGCTCGGCCGGCGACCAGTGGTGCGCCGACACGATCATCCAGCGCCCGCTGGGCGGCGTGACGGACGACAGGACCACCTGGCAGAACCGCCCGACCTACCAGCAGGTGGTCCAGTTCCCGAGCCACCGCTGACCGACGCGGCCGGTGCCCCCGGCGAGGGGCACCGGCCGCCGGTCACTCCGCCGCGCCCACCCGCTTCGCGACCGCCGCCGTGTCCTCGCGCAGGTACCGGGGCTGGACCCGCAGCCGCCGGACCGCCTTGATGTACGTCTCCCGGCTGTCGCCCGTGGTCATCCGGTCCGAGGCGGCTTCGGCCAGCTCGACGATGGCCTCCATCAGCCCGGCGAGCGCCCCCAGCAGAGCCGCCTCCTCCTTCTCCGGAACCCTCTCCCGGCTGCTGTCCCGCGCCTTCGGCAGCGCGTTCTCCCGCAGCTGCCGCCGCGCCTCGTCCACCGCGTCGACCATCGCCCGTACGCCACTGTCCATCGCGACCCCCTCGTCCCTTCGCTCCTCCGGTGTACTCCGCGAGCCTTCCCACCCCGCCCCCCGCTCAGACCCGACCCGACGCGCGGCCCGCGGGAACTGCCCCTAGCGTGGTCCGGGGACCGCCCGACCACCCCCCGGGCCGAGACCCGGGCCCCGCACCAGGAGGCATGCCGACCATGACCGCCAACCTCTCCGAGCTCACCGGCGACTACGTCCTCGATCCCACCCACACCCGGATCGGCTTCGTCGCCCGCCACGCCATGGTGACCAAGGTCCGCGGCGCGTTCCACCGGTTCGAGGGCACCGCCCACCTCGACGGCGGCGACCCGTCCAGTTCCTCCGGCCAGGTGGTGATCAAGGCCGAGAGCATCGACACCGGCGTGGAGCAGCGCGACCAGCACCTGCGCACCAACGACTTCCTGGACGCGCCGAACTTCCCCGACATCACCTTCCGCTCCACCGCGGTCGAGGTGCGCTCCGGCACCGACTACCGGGTCACCGGGGACCTGACCATCAAGGACACCACCCGCCCGGTCACCATCGACTTCGAGTACACCGGCAACGTCGTCGACCCGTACGGCAACCTGCGGGTGGGCCTGGAGGGCTCGGTCACCATCAGCCGCAAGGAGTACGGCGTCACCTGGAACGCGGCACTGGAGGGCGGCGGCGTCCTGGTCGGTGACAAGGTCGTCCTGGAGTTCGACATCTCGGCGATCCGCCAGGGCTGACTCCTCCCCCGAACGGCCGGAACCGGTACCGCCACGAACGGGTTTCCGCCGCGGCCCGCCAACCGCCGGACCGCACGGCGGCCGCCCGGTTAGTCTCCTGGCATGCCAACAGAAGACTCCCTCGCGACCGGCCAGCGCTCCCTCGGCGACCCCGCCCTCGACTACCCGCTCTGGCCCCCGCTCACCGCCGGCTGCCCGCGCACCGGCACCGAGGACGTCTCCTACCCCGTCGAGGTCGACTACGCCTACGACAAGGCCGACCCGGCGGGCCTGTTCGCCCCCGCCCCGGTGCGCGGCGGCCTGGAGCGCTGGGCTCCGCTGCTGCCCCCGCTGCTCGCACCGGGTCTGGGCGAGGGCGCCACCCCGACGGTGGAGATCGAGCCCGGGGTGTACGTCAAGGACGAGTCCCGCAACCCCACGTGGAGCCACAAGGACCGACTGAACCGCTGCACCACCAGCGCGGCCGTGGGCGTCGGCGCGCCGGGCCTCGCGGTCGCCTCCTCCGGCAACCACGGCGCCTCGGCCGCCGCCTACGCCGCCCGCGCCGGACTGCGCTGCGTGGTGTTCACCGGCCCGGACCTGCCGCCGAACGTCGACGCCTTCCTCAACGCCTACGGCGCGGTGGTGCTCCCGGTGCCGTGGGAGGCCCGCTGGCCACTGCTGCGCCAGGCGGTCGACCGGCTGGGCCTGCACCCGGTCAGCAACCTGACCACCACCCACACCGGGCACGCGTACGGCCCCGAGGGCTACAAGACCGTCGCGTACGAGATCTTCCAGGACGTCGGCCTGCCGAGCGCGGTGTTCGTCCCGACCGGCTACGGCGAGCTGCTGTTCGGCGTATGGAAGGGCTTCACCGAGCTGCGACGGCCGGGCCTGACCGACCGCGTTCCGCGCATCCACTCCTGCGAGACGGCCGCCTCCGGGCCGCTCGCCCTGGCGATCGCCGAGGGCCTGCCGGCCGCCCGGGTGACGGTCGGTCCGAGCGACGCGTACGCGATCGCCTCCCCGGTCAGCGGCTACCGGGGCGTGCTCGCCGTCCGGGAGAGCGGCGGCCGGGCGCTGACCCTGGACGACGCTCAACTCGCCGACGCCCAGCGGGAGCTGGCCCGGGCCGGGCTCTGGACGGAGCTGTCCTCGGCGGCCGGCCTGGCGGGGCTGCGCAGCCTCGGCGAGCCGGACCTCGCCGAGGGCCCGGTGGTCTGTGTCTCGACCTCCAGCGGGTTCAAGGACAAGGGCGTCGGCACCGGTCGGACCGAGCCGGTCGCCCCCGACTGGGAGGCGGTCGCCCGCCGCCTGCGTGCGGCCGGCATCACCGGCTGAGCCCGGTCCTCCACCGCCGCGAGGCCCGCTGTTCGCCCGCCCGCCCACGCTCGTAGGGTCTCCGTAGGGTCGGTGTTCGCCGAGCGCCAGCAGGCTTGCACTCTCCGTCAACTCCCGTCACCTGCCGAAGGGTAGCCACCGTGTCGCGTTCCCTCCGCCGCCTGCTGCCGCTCGCCGTCGCCGTCGCGGCGGTGCCCGTGCTCGCCCTGCCCGCCCTCCCGGCCGGCGCGGTCTCGTACGGCACCCCGACGATCACCTTCTCGGCCGGATACCTGTCCGGCGCGGTCGGCGCCACCGGCGACCCGACCGTGACCGTGACGGTCGCCCAGTCCGGCGCCGCGGCCTCGGCGCTGACCGTCGCCGCCTCGGCCACCACCCGCAGCTCCGTAGCCCGCACCGGCGACGTCACGGTGACCGGCACCGGCGGCACCCGCACCCTGGCGGTCGCCGCCCAGGGCGTGGGCTACGCCGACCTCACCGTCAAGGTCACCGGCCTCGGCGGCAAGAGCGCCACCCGCACCCTGCACTACGCGGCCTCCCCCGCCGTGCAGTCCTCCGCCACCAGCCGCTACCTGACCGGCTCCAGCGACGCCTCGGCCGCCGTGGACGCGGGCGGCGGCTACATCCTGGTCGGCGACGACGAGTCCAACACCCTGCGCCTGTACGACCGCGACAACTCCGGTGCGCCGATCCGCACCTGGGACTTCAGCTCGGCCCTCGGCGTCTCCAAGGAGATCGACATCGAGGCCGCCACCCGGGTCGGGAACACCGTCTACTGGACCGGCTCGCTGGGCAACAACAAGGACGGCGTGGTCAAGCCCGACCGGCACACCGTCTTCACCACCACCGTCACCGGCTCCGGCGCCGACACCCAGCTGTCCCTGGCCGGCTCCTACCACGGCCTGCGCGACGACCTGATCGGCTGGGACAACGCCCACGGCAAGCGCTACGGCTTCGCGGCCGGCGCCGCCGACGGCCAGGCGCCCAAGCAGATCGACGGGTTCAACGTCGAGGGCCTGGAGTTCGCCCCCGGCAGCACCAGCACCGCCTACATCGGCTTCCGCGCGCCGCTCACCCCGGCCGTCACCGGCGGCCGGGCGCTGCTCGTCCCGGTCACCAACCTCCCGTCCCTGCTGAACGGTTCGGCCGCCCACGCGACCTTCGGCGACCCGATCGAGCTGGACCTCGGCGGGCTGTCCGTCCGCGACATCCGGCGCAACGACCTCGGCCAGTACCTGATCGTGGCCGGTTCCTGGGCCGCCGAGGACAACTCCGCCCCGTACGCGCTCTACCGCTGGAACGGTCAGCCCGGCTCCGCCCCGACCAAGCTGATCGACCTGCCGACCAGCGACTACGGCGCCTGGGAGGCCCTCCCGGACGTCCCGGACCTGGACGCCCCCGGCGCCCGCGCCCAGCTGATCACCGACGACGGCTCCGCCGACCTCTACAACGACGCCACCGCCGCCAAGGACCTCACCCACCCCGAGTGGAAGAAGTCCCGCAGCACCTGGTTCACCCTGAACTGACCGTCCCGCACCGGCCGCGCGCCGGGGCCCTTCGGCACATCCTCCGAAGGGCCCGCGGGCGTCCTGGAACGAACACGCTCAGAGTTCGACCAGCACCTTCCCCTTGCTCGCCGACCGGTCCCGGTAGAGGCCGCGGTAGGCCGCCGGAATGCTGTCGAACCCCCGGTGCACGGTCTCCTGGTAGGTCAGCTCCCCGCTGCGGACCAGCGCCCCGAGGTCCCGCCGCAGGGCGGCCCAGTTCTCCTCGGTGAACCACTCCAGCGAGAAGATGCCCCGGATCGTGGTGCGCGGGAACATGATCATCGGCAGCAGTCGCGGCCCCGCCCAGTCCCCGCCGACCTGGCTCCCCCACTGCCAGCAGACGGCCACCCGGCTCTCCACCGCGAGCATGCCGAAGACCACGTCGGTCAGCGTCCCGCCGAGGCTGTCGAAGTAGCGGTCGATGCCCCCCGGGGCCAGCTCGGCCAGCTCCTTCTCCAGCCGCTCCGGCGCGTCGCCGTCGCGGTACAGCAACACCCCGTCGAAGCCCAGCTCCCACAGCCGCGCCGTCTTCTCCGGCGACGCCGTGGTCCCGATCACCCGTGCGCCCCGGTGCTTGGCCAGCTGCCCGACCAGCGAGCCGACCGCCCCGGAGGCGCCACCGACCAGCACCGTCGACCCGGGGCGCACGTCCAGGAACTTCTCGACCGTCCCCCAGGCCGTCATCCCGGGCCCGCCCAGGATGCCGAGCGCGGTGGACAGCGGCAGGTCCTCGTCGTAGTCGGCCGGGTCCAGCCGGCGGAAGGCCGGGAAGACCATCGGGAACGTCCCGGTCTGCCAGAGCCTGGGCGCGCCGTTGCTGACCAGGTGGCTGCGCCAGCCGCCGAAGCCCTGCACCAGGTCGCCCGCCGCGAACCGCGCGGCGGGCCCGGCGTCCAGCACCTCCATGATCGAGTCCGCGCCCATGTGGTCGCCGATCGGCGTGTCCAGAGCGATGCCCTGGAGGTACGGGTCGACCGAGACGTACCGGGTGCGCAGCAGCATCTCGTCCGCCGCGAGCCGGACGTCCAGCTCCTCCACGACCTTCCGGTACATCCGCTCGACGTCCGGCACGCCGTCCACGTGCTCCCCGACGACCCACTTCTCGATCCTCACGAGGTGACTCCAAACTGGCGGTCGGCGGGGCCGACCGGTTCGATGAGCACGGTGGGCAGCGGTGCGCTGTCGTCCACCTCCGCGGTGAAGGGCTTGCCGTCGTCCCGGCAGATGAACTGGACGACGTGCCGGCCGGCCGCCGCCGCCCGGATCAGTCCGCCGGTGGTCGCCCAGACCCCGGAGAGGTAGAAGTTCGCCAGGCCGGGCAGCCCCGGGCCGTTGCGCTTGACCTCCTCCTCCAGCGTCTCGCCGCTCTCCACGAAGGGCTGCCAGCCCAGCACCGTCCCGTTGTAGTTGCCGGTGTAGCGGACCTGGGTGAGCGGGGTGGAGACGTCCTTGACGGCCACCGCCTCCCGGAGCCCGGGGTGATGGCCGTCCAGGAACTCGACGATGGCGTCGCGCACCCGGCGCTTCTGCCGCTGGTACTCCCGCCCCCGGCCGACCGGCAGGGTGTGCAGTTCCTCGCCGCGCCGCACCCGGGGCTCCTGCTCCGGCCCGGTGCTCAGCTCCCGCCAGGGCTCGATGTCGCAGAAGTAGCTGGCGTACACCACGGTGGTGTCGGCGGGCGACAGCTCCGGGTAGTGGCGGCTGCGGAACTGGACGTTGATGCTCGGGTGCCGGATGCCGGTGAGCCGTTCGGCGACCTCGTCCTCCAGCAGGTAGGTGGTGCACGGGTCCCCGGCCGGGAAGGGCCGGCGCAGGCCGAGGAAGACGGTCACGTAGCCGGGGAAGACCATGCCCGGCTCGGTGATGGTCTGGGTGTACAGCCGGCGGTAGGTGTCGCTCAGGTAGCGGCCCTTGAGCAGGTCCATCATGGTGGTCCGGCCGTCGCAGGCGGCCACCACGATGTCGGCCCGCACCTCCTGGCCGTCGCTCAGCCGCACCCCCACCGCCCGGTCGCCCTCGATCAGGACCTCGGTGACCTTGGTGTTGTACGTGATCTCGCCGCCCAGCCGCAGGTAGCGCTGCTCGATCGAGTTGGCCAGCCCCAGCGAGCCGCCCTCCGGCACCCCGGCCGACTGGCCGGCGTGGCAGGCGAGCTGGAAGTAGTTGGGCAGCACCGGGAAGTTGGGGTGCTTCTCGTACAGGATGAAGTTGAAGGCCTCGCGCAGCAGCGGGCTCCTGAACTTCGCCGAGTAGTCGCTCATCAGCACCGTGATCGAGCGCCGGATCACGTTGAAGTACGGCAGGAAGGAGGCGAGCATCCGCGTCCGCTCCCACCGGCCCATCAGCCCGACCGGCTTGAGGAAGGGGTAACGGGCCAACGCCAGACGGAACTTGCGCAGCCCCGCGCAGAACTGCCGGATCTGCCGGGCGTCCTCCGGGGCCAGTTCCAGCAGGTGGGCCTCCAGCCGGTCGGGGTCGGAGTAGAAGTAGACCGCCCCGCCGTCCCGGGTCCGCACCACGTTGAAGACGTCGAAGTTGCGCATCCGCTTGCCCTGCAACGCGCCGAGTTCGAGCCAGATCTGGTGCATCTCGTTGCCGGGGCCGCTGCCCAGCAGCCAGCTGATGCAGCAGTCGAAGGTGAACTCCCCGCGGTCCCAGCCGGTGCAGCAGCCGCCGGGGATCTCGTGCATCTCCAGGATCCGGGTGCGGTAGCCGTTCATCCGCGCGAAGCAGCCGGTGGACAGGCCACCGAGCCCTCCGCCGATGATGACCATGCTCTGCCGGCCGCCGGTCGTCGTCCCGCTCACTCCGCCACTCCCACTTCCGGCGCTCCCACGGTGGCCCGGCCGAGTTGCGGCAGCCGGCCCCACTTGCCCGCGTGCCAGGGTTCCCGGTTGTCGCTCGGCCAGGCCCGGAACGGCCGGCCGAGCTCCTGGCAGAGGTACTGCGCGGCGAACCGTCCGCTGGTGGCGGCCCGGATCAGCCCGCCGAGCGAGGTCCACTGGCCCGCCATGGAGAAGCCGCTCAGCCCGGGCAGCCGCATCCGGTCCCGGTTGACCAGCCGGTTGGCGGCGTCCTCGGCCTCGGAGAAGGCCTGCCAGGCGAGGATGCTGCCGTAGGTGTTGCCGGTGAACCGCTCGGTGGTCACCGGCGACGCCACGTCGACGAGTTCGATCCGCGGGCCGAGCTCGGGGTAGGTCCGCTCCAGGAACTCCCGGACGAACGCGGCGACTTCCTGCTTGCGCGCCCGGTAGGCCCGGCGGTCGCTGCTCCGCAGGTCCTTCCAGGAGCGGTAGTCGCTGAAGTAGGTGCAGTGCAGCACCGACTTGCCGGGCGGGGCGAAGCCGTCCGCGTAGGTGGAGCGCAGCTGCACCACCAGGCTGCGCTGGAGCGAGCCGGGCAGTCGCGCACCGTCCTCGGGCGACAGCAGGTAGGTGGTGCTGTGCGGTTCGCCCTCGGGCAGCGGGCCGTCGACGCCGACGAAGGCGGAGACCACGGCCGGGTACAGGTTGCCCGGCTTGTCGAGCAGTTCGCCGTACAGCTTCTCGGTGGCGGGGCTGGAGTACCGGCCCTCCAGCAGCCGGTCGAGCACCGTCGGACCGTCGCAGGCGGCCACCACGTGGTCGGCGAAGTGCCGGGAGCCGTCCTTGAGTTCCACTCCGATCGCGCGCCCGTCCTCGATCAGGATGCGCTCCACCCGGCAGCGGTAGCCGATCACCCCGCCGAGCGAGGTGTAGCGCTCCTCCACCGAGCGGGCCAGCCCGAGCGAACCGCCCTCCGGGAACCCCGCGTTGCCGTTGTGGGCGGCCGCCAGGGTGTACAGGTACGGCAGCAGCGGGAAGCCCTCGGGCTCCTGGAGGAACATGTTGGGGAAGGCCCGCCGCAGCAGCGGGTCCTGGAACCGCTCGGCGAAGCCGCTCATCGGGGTGGTCGCGGTGCGCCAGAACAGCCGGAACGCGGGCAGGACGGTGCGCAGGGTGCGCAGCCGTTCCGCCGTGGTGCGCAGCGGCGGCGGGGTGAGGTCCCAGGGGAGCTCGATCGCGGCGTAGCGGCGCAGGTCCCGGCAGAAGGCCCGGATCGGCTTGGCGTCGCCGGGCGCGAGGGCCAGCAGGTGGGCCTCCAGCCGGTCCGGGTCGCCGTAGAAGGTGACGGCCCGGCCGTGTTCGTCGACCACCCGGTTGAAGGTGTCGAAGCGGGTCACCGACTTGCCGTCCAGGGCGCCGAGTTCGCTCCAGACCTGGTGCGCTCCGGTGCCCTCGGCGGTGCCGATCAGCCAGTCGATGCAGTAGTCGAACAGGTAGCCGTGCCGGGACCACGCGGTGCAGCAGCCGCCGGGCAGCACGTGCTTCTCGAAGATCCGGGTCTCCAGGCCGCTCATCTGCGCGTAGCAGCCGGTGGCGAGGCCGGCCAGGCCGGCCCCGATCACGATCACCCGGGGCGGGCCGCCGGCGGCCCGTTCCCTGGTGGACCAGTCCGGCCCGCGGTCAGCCGAGGACATCGGCGGTGCCCCCGGCCAGGATGGCGCCGGCCAGTTCGGCGTTGCGGGCGGCGAAGTCCCCGTCGAGCATCTCGGCGTGGGCGCCGTGCCCGACGTACACCGCGGTGCCCGTGGTGGAGGCGCCGTGCCAGGCGCCCGGTTCGCCGCCCACGTGCACGGAGAGCCGGTCGCGTTCGCAGACCACGTCCAACTGGGCCCTGACGGTTCCCGTGTTGGGCGTCCGGCTGCTGAACTCCAGGTAGTCCCTGGCCTGTTCGATGGTCTCCCGGGCGACGATCCGCGAGCCGGTGTGGCGGTGCAGGTGCTCGTGGAGTTCGCGTTCGAAGACGGCCAGGTGCTCCTCGCCGAGGTCGAAGGCCTCGGTGACCCGGTAGGCGTCCACCAGCAGCACCGAGGCCACCGTGCGTCCGCGCCGCTCCAGCTCCTTGGCCACCTCGAAGGCGAGGTTGCCGCCGAGCGAATAGCCGAGCAGGACGTACGGCCCGGCGGGGTGCAGCTCCTCGACCAGGTCCGCGTAGCGGGCGGCCTTGTCGTCGCCGGTCAGGTAGTTGAAGGAGGCGATCCGGTGCTCCGGCAGGTGCGCGGCGAGCTGCCGGTAGACCAGCCCGTGGCCGCCGGCCGGCGGGAAGCAGAAGACCGTGCGGTCCTCGGGCGCGGCGGCGTTGAACCAGAGGTAGGGTTCGCCGCCGGCCACCTCGCCGGTGATGATCTGCTCGACGGTGCGGGCCATGCCGTGCAGGGTGGTGACCTTGAACAGCAGGCCGACCGGGATGCTGATGTTGAACTCGCTCTGCAGGTGGTGGATCAGCTCGATGAGCCGGATCGAGCTGCCGCCGAGTTCGAAGAAGTCGTGCTGGAGGCCGACTTCGTCCAGGCCGAGCAGGTTCTGCCAGTGCTCGGCGACCCTCGTCTCGTAGAGCGTGACGGGCGGTTCGTGCTGGGCCCCGGCGGTGTCGGCCTTCGGCTCGGGCAGGGCCGCGAGGTCCACCTTGCCGTTCGGGGTGAGCGGCAGGGCGGGCAGTTCGGTGAGGTAGGAGGGGATCATCACGGTGGGCAGGTGCTCGGCCAGGTGGCGGCGCAGCTCGCGGCGGTCCAGCACGGTGCCCTCGGCGGGCACCACGTAGGCGGCGAGGGCGGCCTCGCCCCGGGCGTCCTGGCGGACCGCCACGCAGGCCTGGGCGAGTTCCGGACGGGCGGTGAGATGGGCCTCGATCTCGCCGAGCTCGATCCGGTGGCCGCGGACCTTGACCTGGTTGTCGATGCGGCCGAGCAGGTGCAGGGTGCCGGCGGTGTCCCAGTGGCCGAGGTCGCCGGTGCGGTAGAGCCGCGCGGGTGCGCCGTCGAGCTCCAGGGTGACGAAGCGCCGGGCGGTCTGCTCCGGGTCGTTGGGGTAGCCGGCCGCGACGCCCGCGCCGCCGATCCACAGCTCGCCGGGCACGCCCACCGGGACGGGCTCGCCGTACGGGTCCAGGACGTACACCGTGCTGTTCGGGAACGGCCGGCCGATCGGCACCATCCGACCGGGTTCCAGCTGCTCGGTCGCGCCCTCGTAGTAGGTGCTGTCGACGCTGGCCTCGGTCAGCCCGTAGGAGTTGACCAGCCGGGTCCGCGGGCCGCACAGGGCGCGCACCCGCTGGTGCTCGGCGGCCTTCCAGGAGTCGGAGCCGACGATCAGCAGCCGCAGGAAGTCCAGCGTCAGGCCCTCGCGCTCGCAGTGGGCCAGCAGCCCGCGGGCCACGGCGGGCACGAACTCGCCGCCGTCCACGGCCTCCTCGCGCATCACCCGGTACAGCCGGGCGGTGTCGAAGAGCAGCTCGCGGTCGACCAGGACGAGGGTCCCGCCGGTGCTGAGCGCCCGGGCGAAGTCCCCGGAGAAGACGTCGAAGGCGGTGCCGGCCATCTGGAGGTGCACCCGGACCTCGGTGTCCAGCCGGTACTCGGCGCGCCAGCCGGCGGTGACGGCGGCCAGGTTCCGGTGGTCGACCCGGACTCCCTTCGGCCGGCCGGTGGAGCCCGAGGTGTGGATCAGGTAGGCGGGCCGGTCCGGGTCGGCGGCGGGCAGCGGCACGGCGCCCCCCAGGACCGGCCGGTCCAGCTCCTCCAGGGTGACCGGCTCGGCGGGCAGGTCGGCGGGGAGCGGGCGCCGCTGGTCGACCACCACCAGCGCCGCTCCGGCGTCCGTCACCTGGTGGGCGAGCCGGTCGGCCGGGTGCCCGGGGTCGAGCGGCAGGTAGGCGGCGCCGGCCCGCCAGATCCCCAGCAGGGTGGTGATCAGCTCGGGCGACTTGTCCAGGCAGACCGCGACCACCGAGCCCTCGCCGACGCCGAGTTCGCGCAGTCTCACGGCGGTGCGCTGGGCCTGGCGCTCCAGTTCGCCGTAGGTCAGCCGGCGGACGCCGTCCCGGCCGGGCGCGACCACCGCGACGGCCTCGGGCCGTTCGGCGGCGGCCTTGGCGATCAGCTCGGGCACCGGGGTGTCGTGTTCGATCCGGCGGTCGGCGCCGCTGAATCCGGTGAGGATCTCCCGCCGTTCGGCGTCACCGAGCATCCGCAGCCGTCCGACCGGCTCGTCCTCGGCTGCGCGGGTCATGGCGTCCAGCAGGTTGCGGTAGTGCGCGGCCAGCCGCTGGACGGTGGCGGGCTCGAAGAGGTCCGAGTTGTACTTGAAGACGCAGTGGAAGCAGCCGTCGGCGCGGTCCTCGTAGGCGGACAGCGTGAGGTCGAACTGGCCTTCCTCCTCGGGGAGTTCGATGTACTCCAGGCGGTAGCCGAAGCGCTCCACGGCGACCTTGTGGGTGAGCAGGATGAACATCGCCTGGAACACCGCGGAGCGGCTCGGGTCGTGCTGGAGGCCCAACTGCTCGACCAGCAGCGGGAAGGGGTACTCCTGGTTGTCCAGCCCGCCGAGCACGCTCTCCCGCACCCGGCCCAGCAGATCGGCCACGGTCGGCTCCCCGGCCAGGCTCACGTGCAGCGGCAGCGGGTTGACGAAGTAGCCGTAGACGGAGGCGAACTCCTCCTGGGTGCGGCCGGTGACGGGGCTGCCGACCACGATGTCCGGCTGCCCGGACCAGCGGTGCAGCAGCAGGTAGTAGGCGCTGAGCAGCACCATGAACGGGGTGGCGCCGTTGGCCCGCGCCAGCTCGTGCACCCGGGCGGTGAGTTCGGCGTCCAGCTGGAAGAACTCGGAGGCGCCGTTGTGGGTCTGCACGGCCGGGCGCGGCTTGTCGGTGGGCAGGGCCAGCACCGGCATCTCGGCCGGCAGGTGGCCGCGCCAGTAGTCGAGCATCCGCCGCGCCTCGGGCCCGGCCAGGAAGCGGTTCTGGCGGTTGAGGAAGTCCAGGTAGCGGGCGGGCACCGGGGGCAGTTCCGGGGTGCGGCCCTGGCGCAGCGCCTCGTAGACCTCGAACAGTTCCTCGATGAAGGTGAAGGTGGAGATCGCGTCCGAGACGATGTGGTGGACGGCCTTCATCAGCACCCAGCGGTCCGGCCCGCGCCGGAACAGCCTGAGCCGCACCAGCGGGTCCTCGGCGAGGTCGTACGGCCGCCGGTACTCGTGGACGATCAGGTCGTGGATCTCCTCCCACGGCCGGCCCTCCACGTCGAACAGCCCGGTGTCGGCCTCGGCCTCCTCCCGGATCCGCTGGACCGGGCGGCCCTCCTCGGCGGTGAAGGCGGCGCGCAGCTCGGGGTGCCGGGCGACGAGGTGGCGGAAGGCCCCGAACATCAGCTCCGGGTCGAGCTCCGCGCGGACCTCGACGGCGCCGCCGATGTTGTACGCGAAGCCGTCCGGGTGCAGCAGGCGCAGGAACCAGAGCGCCTGCTGGTTGTGGGTGAGCGGGAAGCGGGACTCGTCGGCGTACAGCTCGACCTCGGCCTCGGCCGGGCCGCCGTCGGCGGTGAGCCGCTCGGCCAGGCCCTCGGTGAGCAGGTCGACCAGGTCGCCGACGGTGCCGTTGCTGAGCAGGGCCACCACCGGCAGGGCGACGCCCTGTTCGCCGTGCACCCGGGCGCGCAGCTCCATCGCGAGCAGCGAGTCCAGGCCGTGGGCTCCGAGCCTGGTCTCCGCGTCGATCCGTTCGGCGCCGATCCGCAGCACGGCCGCGGCGGCGGCGGTGAACCGTTCGACGACCAGCTCCCGGCGGGCCTGCGGGTCGGCCGCGCGGTAGGCGTCCAGGAAGCCTCCGGTCTCGGCCGGGGCCTGCTCGGCGGCGCTCGCCGCCAGGTCGGCGACCAGCGGCGGCGGCGCCGGGTACCAGGCGAGGAAGGTCGGCCAGTCGACCACGGTGGCGACCAGCAGCTGGGCGCGGTCCTGGCCGAGGACGCGCTCCAGGACGGCCGTTCCGGCGTCCGGCGGCAGCGAGCTCATGCCCCGGGCGTCGCGGTAGTGGGCGACCAGGCCCAGCTCCTCGATCATGCCGGTGGCCCAGGGGCCCCAGTCCAGGCTGAGCCCGGGCAGCCCCTCGGCCCGGCGGTGGTGGGCCAGGGCGTCCAGGAAGGCGTTGCCGGCCGCGTAGTTGGTCTGGCCGGCGGTGGTGAGCAGCGAGGCGACGGAGGCGAACAGCACGAAGTGGTCGAGCGGTTCGTCCCGCAGCAGCCGGTGCAGCAGGTGGCCGCCGATCACCTTGGGGGCGTAGCCGGCGTCGAAGGCCGGCCGGTCCATCTGGGCCAGCAGGGTGTCCCTGACCTGTCCGGCGAGGTGGAACACGCCCCGGATCGGCGGGAGCTGGCGCTGCCGGTAGTCGGCGAGCCAGTCGGCGAGGGCGGCCTCGTCGGTGACGTCGATCGGGGCGAGCAGCGGTTCGGCGCCGAGCGCCTGGAGCTCGCGCAGGAAGGCGATCCGCTCCCCGACGGGGGTGTCCGGTTCGGTGTACGCCCACTCGGAGCGCTCGGGCAGGGCGGTGCGGCCGACCAGGATCAGCCGCCGGGCGCCGCGCCGGACGAGGGTGCGGCAGAGCAGCCGGCCGAGGGCGCCGAAGGCCCCGGTGACCAGGTAGCTGCCGTCGGGACGCAGGACCGGCGGCAGCGGGCGGGTGAGGCCCTCGGCCTGCCGCAGCCGGCTGGTGAGCCGGCCGCCGGACCGCAGGGCGATCTCCTGCTCGTCCCGGGCGGCGAGTTCGGCGAGCAGCGCCTCGGCCTGGTCGGCGGCGTCGACGGCCGGGTCGAGGTCGATCAGGGTGCCGCGCTGGGCGACCAGCTCCTGCTGCCACAGCACCCGGCCGATGCCCCAGGCGGGGGCGCCGAGCGGTTCGACCCGGTCGCCGGGGGCGGCGGGCTGGGTGCCCCGGGTGACGATGTGCAGCCGGCCGTCCGGGCGGGCGGCGGGCAGGGCCTGGGCGAGGGCGATCAGGGAGTAGGCGCCGAGGGTCGCGAGCGGGCCGAGCCGGTCGGCGGTGGTGGCGGCCAGGGCGGGCTGGTCGAGGTTCCAGAGGTGGACGACGGTGGCGAAGCCTGGGTCGAGGTCGGCGAACAGTCGCCGGACGTCCTCGGCGGAGTCGGGCCGTACGGTCGAGTGTCCGTCGCCGTGCCGGTACTCGGTGCCGGGCCGGACCAGGTGGCAGCGGGCGCCCCGGCCGGTGGCCAGGGCGGCCAGCCGCTCGGCGAGGCCTCCCTCGTCGGCGAACAGCAGCAGGTCGCCGGGGGTCCCGTCGACGGCCGGCGCGGCGGCCTCCACCCAGTCGACCTCGGTGAGCCAGCCGTCGATGGTGGCCAGCCCGACGGAGGCCGGGGCCTGGGCGACGTCGGCGACCCGGAAGCCGGTGACCCGGCCGACCGGGGTGCCGTCCTCGGTGTAGAGCGCGAGGTCGCCGACGAGTTCCTCGCCGCTGTCCCGGGTGACGGTGGCGTGCACCCACAGCGGGCGGTCGCCGATCTCGTCGAGCCGGACCTCGGCGATCGAGACGGGGAGCCGGACGCTGCCGCCCTCGGGCTCCTCCAGCCGGGTGGTGAGCAGGGTCTGGAAGCAGCCGTCCAGCAGCACCGGGTGCAGGTGGTGGTCGGCCGCGTCCGGGCCGAGCTCGGCGGTCGGCCGGATCCGCGCGAGCGCCTCGCGGGGGCCCGCCCACACCTCGGCGATGGCCTGGAAGGCGGGCCCGTAGTCGTAGCCGCGCGCGGCCAGCTGCCGGTAGCAGTCCGGGCCGTCGAGGTGTCGCCCCCGGGCCCGGAGGGCGTCCGTGTCCAGTGCGGGGCCGTAGCCGCGGCGCTGGCCGGTGCGGACCCGGCCGCCGGCGTGCACGGCGGGCTCGCCGCCGGCGGGGGTGGAGGCGATGGTGAAGCGGGCGTCCTCCGGCGCGTAGCCGAGCTGGACGGGGACGGGCTCGGTCTCGGAGAGGAACAGCGCCCGGTTCAGCTCGATCTCGGCCAGCGTCACCTCGGTGCCGCCGGTCAGGGTGCGGACGGCCTGGGCGGCCATCTCCAGGTACCCGGCGGCGGGGAAGACGACCTGGCCCTCGATCCGGTGGTCGGTCAGGTAGGGCAGCCGCTCGGGGTCGAGCGCCACGGTCCAGCCGGGCTGGGCGCTCGCGGTGCGGCGGCCGAGCAGCGGGTGGTCCAGCTGCCCGAGCCGGACCTGCTCGACCGGCTTGGGCTCCACCCAGTACCGGTCGCGCCGCCACGGGTAGGCCGGCAGCGGTACCGGGCGGCCCGCCGGGTGCAGCGCGTCCCAGCTCAACTCGACGCCGAGGGTGTGCAGTTCGGCGAGGCTGCGGGCGAGGCGCTCGGGCTCGTCCTGCTGCCGGCGGATCGACGGCAGGACGTGCGCCCGCTCCGCGCACTCGCGGATCGCGTGGCCGAGCACCGGGTGCGGGCCGATTTCCAGGAACAGTCCGTGGCCGTCCTCGGCCATCCGCTCGACGGCGGCCCGGAAGCGCACCGGGTTGCGGACGTTCTGCCACCAGTACTCGCCGTCCAGCTCCGGCCCGCGGGCGAGCCCCTCGCGGGCGGTCAGGTAGAGCGGCAGCCGCGCCTCCTGGGGCTTGATGACGGCGAGCGCGGCCACCAGCTCGTCCCGGATCGGGTCCATCCGCACGCTGTGGTACGGGACTTCGACGTCCAGCAGGCGGGCGAAGACGCCCTGCTGCCGCAGCTCCTCGGCCAGCTCGGCCAGCGCCTCGGCGTCCCCGGCCAGGGTCACCGCGGAGGGGCTGTTGATCGCGCCGAGCGAGATCCGGGAGCGGTACGGGCGGATGCGGCGCTCGGCCTCGGCCTCCGGCAGACCGACCGCGAGCATGGTGCCGCTGCCGGCCAGGCGCTGCTGGAGGCGGCTGCGGGCGAGCACCACCCGCACGGCGTCGGCCAGGTCGTACACCCCGGCCTCGTGGAAGGCGGCGACCTCGCCGGTGCTGTGGCCGACCACCGCGTCGGGGCGCAGGCCGTGGCTCCGCCAGAGCGCCGAAAGCCCCACTTGGACGGCGAAGTTGGCGGGCTGGGCGAGCCAGGTCTCGGCCATCCTGGAGTCCGTCTCGTCCCGGCCCAGCTCGGTCAGCAGCGACCAGCCGGCCTGCGCGCGGATCTCCTGGTCGACGGCCTGCACGGCCTCCCGGTAGACCGGCTCGTGCTCGTACAGCCCACGGCCCATGCCCCACCACTGCGGTCCCATACCGGTGAACACCCAGGCCAGCCGGCGCTGCCGGCGTTCCCGGGCGCGGCCCTGGACCACTCGCGGGTGCTCTTCGCCGCGCGCGTACGCGGCCAGCGCCTCGGCCAGGTCCTCCCGGGTGGAGTAGACCACCCCGAGCCGCTCGGGCAGGTGCTGGCGGCGGTGGGCCAGGGTGTGGCCGAGGTCGGCCAGGGAGGTCCCGCCGGCGAGCTCCTGCCGTACGGCGTCGGCCAGTTCGGGAAGTGCGGCGGTGTCCTTGGTGCTCAGCGGCAGCACCGAGCGGACCGGCCCGGCCACCGGTGCGGCGGGATCGGGCCGCGGCGGCTCCTCCAGCAGCACGTGGGCGTTGGTGCCGCCGAAGCCGAAGGAGTTGACGCCCGCGCGGGCCGGCCCCCGGTGCTCGGGCCAGTCCACCGGGACGGTCGGGATCTCGAACGGCAGCGCGTCCAGGTCGATGCCGGGGTTGGGCCGCTCCAGGTTGAGGTGCGGCGGGATGCGGCGGTGCTTGATCGCGAGCGCGGTCTTGATCAGCCCGGCGACGCCGGCCGCCGCCTCGGTGTGCCCGATGTTGGTCTTGACCGAGCCGACGTAGCAGTGGTCCCCGGGTCGGCGGCCGATGCCGAGCACCCGGCCGAGCGCGGCGGCCTCGATCGGGTCGCCGACCGGGGTGGAGGTGCCGTGCGCCTCGACGTACTGGAGGCTGCCGGGCACCACCCCGGCCTCGGCGCAGACCCGCTCGATCAGGGTGACCTGGGCGTCCGCGCTGGGGACGGTGATGCCGTTGGTGCGCCCGTCCTGGTTGACGCCGGTGCCGAGGATGACGGCGTGCACCGGATCCCCGTCGCGCAGCGCGTCGGAGAGCCGCTTGAGCACGACCACGCCGACGCCCTCGGCCCGGACGTAGCCGTCGGCGGAGGCGTCGAAGGCGCGCGACCGGCCGTCCGCGGAGAGGAAGCCGCCCTTGGTCTCGGCGATCGTGTACTGCGGCGCCATGTGCAGCAACGCCCCGCCGGCCAGGGCGAGTTCGGTCTCGCCGCGGAGCAGGCTCTGGCAGGCGAGGTGGACCGCGACCAGCGAGGAGCTGCACGCGGTGTCGATCGAGACGCTGGGCCCGCGGAAGTCGAAGCAGTGCGAGATCCGGTTGGACACCATCGTCATCATGGTGCCGGTGGCGGTGTGCGCCGCGATGGTGCCGAAGTCGAGGTCGGCGAACTGGAGGATCTTCCAGTCGAGGGTGAAGGCGCCCATGTAGACGCCGACCTCGCGACCGGCCAGTTCGCCGGGGCGCAGGCCGCCGTCCTCCAGGGCCTCCCAGCTGACCTCCAGGAGCTTGCGCTGCTGCGGGTCCATGTGTTCGGCCTCGCGCGGGCTGATCCCGAAGAAGTCCGGGTCGAAGGTGTCGAAGCCGTCGATGTAGCCGCCCCGGCCACCGATCAGCCGCCCCGGCTTGGCCCGGTCCCTGCTGCCCAGGGTGCCGGTGTCGTAGCGGTCGGCGGGCGTCTCTGCGAGACAGTCCCGGCCCTCGATCAGGTTGCTCCAGTAGGACCGGTGGTCGTTGGCGTGTCCTGGCAGGCGGCAGCCGATACCGGTGATCGCGATGCGTTCGCGGGGCACGGCGAAGGGCGAGGAGGTCATGGTCCAATCCGGGGGTGATGGCGTGGCGCCGGGGACACGGGCAAGTGGGAGCGGCCGCTCGGGCCGGGGTTCAGACGGACTGCTCGGTGGTCTTCGCCCGGCGCCAGGGGTGCAGCAGAGTGGCACCGAGCTCCCCGGTGGTGGGGAACGCGGCCGGGTCGGTGAGGCCGACAGCCTTCGGTACCCTGCCGGGCCGCCAGGTGAAGCTCCCGAACACGTGGTCCCAGAGCGAGAGGTCGGAGGCGTAGTGGCCGGCTTCGGCGAGGTCGGTGCTGTGGTGCAGGCGGTGGAGTTCCGGCCCGGCCAGGACGTGGCCGAGCGGGCCGATTCGGACTTCGATGTTGGCGTGGACGAAATACCCCTGAGCCAGGACGAATATTCCGACCACGAACACTGAATCCGGCGAGAATCCGATCAGCGCCAGCGACAGTTGGACCACGGACTGTGCGACGAGCACGTCCAGGAAATGATTCACGCCGTTGTTCGCGACGTTCACCTTGTCCGGGACGTGGTGCACCCCGTGCAGCCGCCAGAGCCACCGGTTGCGGTGGGACCAGCGGTGCACGAGGTAGTCGCCGAGCGAGCCGACCAGCAGCGCGAGTGGGATCTCCATCGCGAACGGCAGCGCCGGGTGGGCCGGGCCGAGCACTTCCACCAGCGTCGCCACCAGCCCCTGGGCCAGCGCTCCGCCGACCATGCTCAGCACGAAGTAGACGCTGTACCAGCCGAGTTCGCGTCGGCTCGGATGCCAGTCGATCCGGTACGGGATCACCCGTTCCAGGACCGCCAGGTATCCGAGGACGGCGACCAGGAAGAGCGGGGAGACCCGGTCCGGCGCCCAGTGGAAGTGCAGGGTCGCGACGGCCGTGCACAGCACGCCCAGGAGCAGCAACGGGTGGGCGAGCCGGCGGGCAATGGCTGACAGCACGCGCCCCCCGTTCTTCGCGGACTAACGACTGGAAACGTCAGAGACTCTAGCGGCAGACGCGCGCCGTGACAGTCATTCGACGTGTTAACTCCATGAATGACCCGATCGGCGGACTATACGCTCACGAAGTTGACGTTCGTACGGCGTGAAGGGGGCGCATTTTCGAGAAGGTGTGGGAATTGGCGGCGTGCGACCGCATCCGTCCAGGTCTGCGGGCGCTGGCGTGCGCCCCTTCCGCGCCACCCCGCGCGGCCACCTGATCCAGCCAAACGGGCGGCCGTCGCCGCGGCCCCCGGAGCACCGCCCGATCAGGAGCGGGCCGGCTCCGCCAACCGGTGTGCGGCACGGGGCGCGTGCGCCGCGAGACGGTCGCGCAGACCGCGCAGCTCGTACTCGACCAGCGCGGGCAGGGCGGTCACGCCGGTCGCCTCCAGGGCGGGGCCGAGCAGTTCGACGGCCGTCGCCGGGTCGTGCGCGCAGACGTGGCAGTCGGCCGCCCGGACGATGAAGAGCAGTCGGCTGGAGGGCAGTTGGTCCGGACCCAGCAGGCCGAGGGCGGTCTCGGTGGCGTCCAGCGCGCGGCGGGCCAGCCGGGGGTCGTCGGTGGCGGCGGCCAGGTCGCGCAGCGCGGCGGCCGCGGCGGACTCGACCCGCATCCGCATCGAGGCGATCGAGAGCCAGGGCACGTCGACCTCGTCCTCCGCGCCGATGTGGTCCAGGTGCGCCCGCGCCAGCCCGATCTGCCGGACGGTCGCCCGCACGTCACCGGTGAGCGCGTACGCCCGGGCCCGGCTGATCCGGCCCATCGCGCCGGCCCAGTGCCGGTCCGGAGCGACCCGTTCGATCTCGCGGGCGTAGCCGAGCGCCGCGACCGGGTCGCCGTCCAACCGGGCCAGGACGCTCATGTCGCTGAGCGTGCCGACCTGGGTGGCCCGGTCCACGGCCAGCCCGGCCCAGGTGAGGGCGCGGTCGTAGCAGGCCATCGCGGTGGCGTTGCGACCGTCCTGCATCCGCAGCGCACCGGCCGCGTGGGCGTGCTCGGCGGCCAGCCGGACCAGCGGACCGCGCTGCGCGGCGGGGGCACCGGCGAGCCGGGCGAGCACCGCGTGCAGGGTGCGCTCCACGGCGGCGGCCAGGCCCGGCCGGTCGCCGGTCTCGCCGGAGCGCAGGTGGGCGGCGAGCAGCCCGGTCAGGGCGTGCGCGGTGACGTCGTCCAGCGGGCGCCCGGCGGCCGGGTCGGCCAGGCCCTCCTGGGCGCAGAACTCGGCGTGCAGGGCGACGAGTTCTCCGGCCTCGGGGACCGCGCAGCCCTCGGCGCCGTGCAGCGGGCAGAGCAGACCGTAGTCCGGCAGTCGCAGCGGAGCGGGGGCCGGGGGCGGGACGGGCGCGCCGGGCGCCGCCCCGCCCGGCAGCGGAGGTCGGAGCAGAGCGGGTGAGAAGGCGTCCAGCACGCACAGCTCGGCGCTCTCGGCGCGCTGGCAGGCGGCGCTCAACTCGCCTTCCGCGCCGAGGAGCTCGTCGATCCGGTCGGCGACCCGGGGGGTGACCCGGCGGGCGCCGTGCTCGATCTTGCTGACCGCGGTGTGGTCGTAGCCGATCCCGGCACCGAGCTGCGCCTGGGTGAGTCCGGCCCGGCGCCGCCAGTGCCGCAGCCGGGCACCGAACTCGCGCCAGGCGTCCTGCCCCCGGCCGGTCGGCGGTGCCGGCACCGCCGCCGCGGGAACCACACGGTTGCGCTGCACGGCTGCCTCCCCGGGCGGGTCGTCCTCGGCCGGTCGCAGGGACTGCCGACGGTTCCAGTGATTCCGACGACTCCGATGACGAGGACGGTACTCGACCGCCACCGGCTCCGTACATGAGGTGGTCTCAACCACGTGAAGGAAAGCCCAGCTTGACGCAAAGCCGGACCTGCGGGCTTGACGGAATTTGCCAACCCGGCGCCTCACGCGCACCAGCCATTGACCCGGCCATGACGCCGTGTGAGGGTTCGGGCACCCGAGCGCGGACGGCCCGCACGGCCGTC
>NZ_JBSHBN010000103.1:0-35196 GCF_053612025.1 Kitasatospora sp. NPDC054768 | reverse complement strand
GCTCACTCGGAGCGGACGGGCCGTCGGCGTGTCGCCCAGGGCGGACGGGCCCCGGTCAGCCGACGTGCACGCGCGGGCGGCGCGAGCGGTCCGGCTCGGCCTCGCGCAGCACCTCGCGGGTGACCGGCGCGACCTCGCCCTGCCCGAACAGGAAGAACCGCAGGAACTGGGCGAAGGGGCTGCCCTCGGTCCACTCGAAGTAGAGGTGCGGCTGCTGCCCGGTGCGGTCCCGGATGTTCAGCGCGAGCGCGGCGAGCGCGTTCGGGATGCTGGAGCTCTCCAGGGTGAGCACCCGGTAGCGGCCGTGCAGCACCTCTCCGCGCACGGTGAGCTCGGCCTCGAAGTCGGAGGCGTCGCGGACGGTCACCTCGACGAAGACCAGGTCGTCCTCGCCGGGGATGTCGTTGTCGGCGCGGATCTGGCGGATCTTGTCGCGGTACTCGGCGACGTCGCGGTGGCTCGGCTCGTTGGCGATCAGTCGCAGCGGGCGGTGCGCGTAATCCCTGATGAAACGTTCCGCCACATCGTCCATGGCCACATTGGTGACGCGCAGCTCGAAGGCGCGGCGCAGCCGGGAGAGCAGCGAGACCAGGATGATCCCGGCGATGAAGCAGGCACCGATCTTCAGACCGTCCGGCCGCTCCAGCACGTTCAGCACGGTGGTGTAGAGGAAGATCGCCGAGATGACCGCGAAGGCGACGGTCCATCCGCGCTCGCGCTTGCGGTAGGCGGCGATGGTCACCGCGATGGCGGCGGAGCTGATCAGCACCAGCACGCCGGTCGCGTACGCGCCGCCCTGGGCGTCCACGTTCGCGTCGAAGATCCAGGTGACCAGGAAGCCGATCAGGGTCAGCACGATCACCATCGGCCGCACCGCGCGCGCCCAGTGCGGGGCCATGCCGTAGCGCGGCAGGTAGCGGGGCAGCAGGTTGAGCATGCCCGCCATGGCGGAGGCGCCGGCGAACCAGAGGATCGCGATGGTGGAGAGGTCGTAGACGCTGCCGAAGGCGCCGCCCAGGTACTCGTGCGCCAGGAACGCCAGGGCGCGGCCGTTGGCGTCGCCGCCGGGCTTGAACTGGTCGGCCGGGATGAGCAGCGTGGTGATGAAGCTGGTGGCGATCAGGAAGCAGCTCATGATCACGGCGGAGGTGGTCAGCAGCTTGCGGGTGCCGCGGATCCGGCCCGCCGGGTCGGCCTCGGTGTCGGTCGGGTCGCCCTTGATGTGCGGCATCACGGCGACACCGGTCTCGAAGCCGGACAGGCCGAGCGCCAGCTTCGGGAAGGTCACCAGGGCCACGCCGACCATGACGATCGGGTTGCCGTGCTGGAGGGTCAGCGCGTGCGACCAGTCGGTGACCACGTGCGGCGCCTCGATGATCTTCCAGAGGCCGACGGCCACCACGACCACGTTCAGCACCAGGTAGGTCCCGACCAGGAACACCGCCAGGCCGATCGCCTCGCTGAAGCCCTTGAGGAAGACCGCGCCGAGCAGCGCCACCAGGACCATTGTGATCACCACCTGCTTGCCGCCGAGGAAGCCGGTCAGGTGCGGGTTCTCCACCAGGTGCGCGCTCGCGTCGGCGGCGGACAGGGTGATGGTGATCAGGAAGTCCGTGGCCGCGAAGCCGAGCAGCGCGAGGACGAACAGCTTGCCCTTCCAGAACGACAGCAGCCGCTCCAGCATCGCGATCGAGCCCTCGCCGTGCGGGCTCTCCTTGGCCACCCGCCGGTAGACCGGCAGCGCGCCCAGCAGGGTGACCACCACCAGCACGATGGTGGCGATCGGCGACAGCACGCCCGCGGCGAGGGCGGCGATGCCCGGCTGGTAGCCGAGCGTCGAGAAGTAGTCCAGGCCGGTCAGGCACATCACCCGCCACCAGCGCTGGCCGGCCTGCGCACCGTGCCCGGCGGAGTCCCCCGCAGCCGGGCCCTCGGGCGACGCCTCCGGGGCGCCCTCCGCCGCGGTCGGCTGCGCGGGCTTCTCCGCGGTCACGTCCTCCAGCAGCCAGCTGCGGAGGCGTATTCGCGCCGACGGCGCGTCCGTCTCCGCCGTCCCCGTCGTACCCGACGAAACCACCTTGCACCTCTTGTTTAAAGACCCCGTAAAACGCCGTCGGGCGACGGCCGTGCGAAACGCTATGCGACGGCCGTTAAGGATCCGTCATCGGGCCGCGTTAAGAAAACGTCATGACGGCGCAGGTCGGCGCGGGTGGCACGGGGTGGCACGGTGCGACCGGACGGGTGCCGGGGAGGAAATGACCCCGAACCGTTCCGCCGGTTCGGGGTCATTTCGGGGGTCAAGTCCGGCATCCCCTTCCTCGGGGGGGGGAGCCCCGGGTCAGGCCCGGTAGCCGAGGACGGTCATCATGCCCGTCTCCGCGTGGTAGACGTTGTGGCAGTGCACCATCCACAGCCCCGGGTTGTCCGCGTCGAAGTCGACGGCCAGGGTCGTGCCCGGCAGCACGACCGCGGTGTCCTTGCGCGGGCCGTCGCCGGGCAGCGCGAAGCTGTGGCCGTGCAGGTGGACGGGGTGCCACATGGTGGTGCTGTTGCGGAACTCCAGCCGCACCCGGTCGCCCGCCGCCACCGGATGGCGCTGCGCCGGGTCGTACCTGCGGCCGTTGAACGCCCAGTCGGCCTTCGCCATCCCCCCGGTGAGCTCCAGCTTCACCGTGCGGTCCGGCGCCCTGGCGGGCAGCCGCACGCCCGGGGCCGCCCTGAGCTGCCCGGCGGTGACCAGCCGGCCGTCCAACTCGGCCGGGCGGACGGCGGCCTCGGGGGCGGCACCGCCGCCGGTGCGCAGCACGGCCAGGGCGGTGGCGTTCTTGCCCTCGGCCAGCGCGGTCAGCGGGAAGACGCCGTCCCCGGCGGTGACCAGCACGTCGTAGCGCTCGCCCATGCCGAGCAGCAGCGCCTGGGTGGTGGCCGGTTCGACCGGGAAGCCGTCGGTGTGGGTGACGGTCAGCTCGTGGCCGCCGAGGGCGACCCGGTAGGCGGTGTCGCCGCCCGCGTTGATCAGGCGGATCCGGATCCGGTCGCCGGGTTTGGCGGCGAAGGTCTCGGGCGCGGTGGCGAGCCTTCCGTTGACCAGGTGGAACGGGTACGCGACGTCGCCGGCGTCACCGCCCAGCAGTGGGCTCCGGGCGCCCATCAGCATCCGGCCGGGGGCCGCGCCGCTCGGGGCGCCTCCCGTCCCGGGCATCCCCGGCGTCCCCGGCATGTCGTGGCCCGGCATCCCCGACATACCCGGCATACCCGGCATGTCGTGTCCGGAGCCGCCCGAGTGGTCCATCCCTCCCATGCCCTTGGCGAGTTCGGCGAGGACGGCGTCCGGGGTGCTGCCGTCGACGCCGTCCACCCAGTCGTCCAGGACGACGACCCACTCCTTGTCGTAGGCCAGCGGCTCCCTGGGGTCCTCGACGATCAGCGGCGCGTACAGGCCGCGGTCCTGCTGGACGCCGGAGTGCGGGTGGAACCAGTACGTGCCCGGGTGGGAGAGCGCGAAGCGGTACTCGAACGAGCCGCCGGGCCTGATGTCGGCCTGGGTCACGCCCGGCACGCCGTCCATGTCGTTGCGCAGGGCGAGGCCGTGCCAGTGCAGCGAGGTGGACTGCGGCAGGTGGTTGGCCAGGGTGACGGCGAGGGTGTCGCCGAGGGTGGCGCGCACCTCCTGGCCGGGCAACCGGTCGCCGTACGCCCAGCTGCGGACGGTACGGCCGCCGAGGTCGAGGGTGGCCTCGGTGGCGGTGAGCGCGATCTTGCGCTCCGGGCCGGGGTGGCGCGCGGCCTCGGCGGCGGCGACTTCGGGGCCGTTCGGGGCGAGGTAGCCGGCCGGGGCGGCGGACGGGCCGGCCGAGCCGCTCGGGCCGCTCGCTCCGGTCGCTCCGGTCGCTCCGACGGTGGAGCCGTGGTTCATGGACCCGTGGTCCATGCCCTGCATGGAGTCGGAGGAGCAGGCGGCGAGCAGGCCTGTCCCGGCGGCGGCGAGCGCGGCGCCGAGGACGGTACGACGGGTGGGTGTGCGCATGGCGGAGTGCACCTCGTGCGGTGGGTGGGTGTACAGGGCGTCGCGTCGGCCGTTCCGTGCGCGGGCGCCGCGGGGCGCGAGCGGGCACATGGAGGTGCGCGCGGGCGCTCCCGAGCGGGCGCGGGCACGGGACGGCGGGCGCGCGCCTACTGACGCAGCACCGAAAGCCGGGTGAGGAGGATCCGCCCGCCTCCGGGCGGGGGCAGCGCGCGGAGGGCCCGCAGCAGCCGGGCCCGTACCTCGGCGGCGGCGTCGCCGCTGCGGCGCAGCAGCGGGCCGGTGAGAAGCAGCACCAGGGTCCAGCCGGCCAGGACGGCGAGGCAGACCGCCATCGGGTCCATGCCGCCGGGGACGGCGGGGTCGAGGGTGCCGACGGTGGCGACCGCGGAGGCGGCCCGGTGGCCGGCGGCGAGGTGGCCGGCGGCAAGGTGGACCGGGGCGAGATGGACGGGGGCGGGCTCGGCGGCCGGTCCGTGCCGGACGGCGCCCGACGGGTGCGGCGGCGGGGCCTGCGTCCCGGCGCGCTCGCGCCCGCCGTGGCCGCTCTGCCCGCCGTGGCCGATCGCTCCGCTCCGCCCGCTGTGTTCGCCCTGTCCGCTGTGTCCGTCGGACCCGCCGTGCCCGCCGCCCGGATGGCCGAGCGTATGCATGGTCACGACGCCGAGCAGCAGCGCGGCGAGCAGCAGCAGGCGCAGGGCCCCCGGCACCGGCGGACCGAACGGCCGCAACCGCGCCATCCTCCGCCCCCCGTCCGCGACGCCCGCCATATGTACCCCCGCAGGGTATCCCGACCCTACGCCGCCGGCCGGGCCGGGCCGCGCCGCCCTCCTGTTCACTCCGTGGCGTGCGGGTCCGCGCCCAGCACCGCCGCCGCCACGTGCTCGCGGAACCAGCGGTGGCCCGGATCGGCCGCGTTGCGCGGGTGCCAGGCCATCCCCAGCTCCAGCGGAGCGAGTTCGAGCGGGATCGGGAAGGTGCGCAGGCCCAGCGCGGCGATGGTGTCCGGCAGCCAGTCCGCCGGGACGAGGGTGACCAGGTCGCTGTCCCGGGCCAGCAGCATCGCACCGGTGTGGCTCGGCACGACGACCGCCACCCTGCGCTTCAGCCCGGCCAGCGCGGTGTCGATCGGGCCGAGGCGCTTGCCGCGCCGGGAGACGCCGATGTGGTCGGCGGCGGCGAAGCGACGGGCGGTGATCCGGCGGCCGTCGAACAGCGGGTGGCCGCCGCGGGCGAGACCGACCAGCGGGACGCTCATCAGCCGACGGGTGCGGACCTCGGGGTCCAGGTGGCCGAGCACGCCGAGCTCGATGTCCACCGGGCCCTGCCGCAGCGCCGGGCCGCCCTCCAGGGTCTCCGGCAGGAACACCACGTCCACCCGCGGCGCCTCGGCCCGCATCCGCTCGGCGAGCGCGCCGGCCGTCCGCACCAGCATCAGCTCACCGGCCTGCACCGTGAAGGTGCGGTCGAGGTGCACGGGGTCGAACCCGGCGCCGGGGCGCAGCACGCTGTCGCAGCCGCGCAGCAACGCGCCCACCTCCTCCCGCAGTTCGAGCGCCCGCGGGGTCGGGACGAGTCCCTGCCCGGCGCGCACCAGCAGCGGGTCCTCAACGGCGCGGCGCAGCCGGGCCAGCATCCGGCTGACCGCCGCCGGCGAGGTGCCGAGCCGCTCGGCCGCACGGGTCACGCTGTTCTCCTGGAGCAGGGCGTCCAGGGCCCGCAGCAGGTTGAGGTCCATCGATCACACGCTCCTGAGCTGTGTCTTTGTGTTCCGCGCAACTATCCGATGCCGATCCTTGCATTGTTCCCGCCGGCACCCGCCCCGAAGGTGGAGACGACAGGTGATCACCTGTCACTCCTCGATCACCCCTCGGAGCTCTCGTGTCCCAGCCCTCCCAGCCCTCCCGTGCCGCCCGCACCGCCCACGCCTCCCGTGCCGCCCGCGCCGGCGACGTCCTCGCCGTCGTCAGCCAGAGCGGCCCGACCGTCTCGTTCTTCGACGCCGCCACCGACCGGCACCTCGACACTCTCCAAGTCCTCGCCGAGCCGCACGAGTTGTGCTTCGACCCGACCCAGCGGCTGCTCTGGTGCAGCAGCGCGTACCACTCGGGCTACTACCACGCCAACAGCGGCCGCCGCACCGAGCTGACCGTCATCGACGCCGACACCCGCCGGATCATCGAGGTGATCGACCTCGCCCCCGAGCACGGCCCGCACGGGCTGGCGCTGGACACCGCCCGGGGCCGCCTCTACGTCAGCGTGGAGGGCGGCGAGGACCGCCCCGGCGGGGTCGTGGTCATCGACACCGCGACCCGTCGCCCGCTCGGCCGGATCGACACCGACGCCCCCGGCCCGCACTGGTTCGCCGTCTCCCCGGACGGCCGGACCGGCTTCGCCACCAACAAGGAGGCACCCTTCGTCTCGGTGGTGGACCTCGAACGGGGCACGCTGACCGCCAAGGTGGAGGTCCCCGGCAGCGAGGGCCTGGCCGTCTCCCCCGACGGCACCCGGGTCTATGCCGCCGGCCCGTACTTCTCCACCTCCGCCGCCCCCGCCGCGGCGCCGGGCATCCGCGTCATCGACGTCCCGACCGCGACCGTCACGGCCGTCCTCCCGACGGACTCCCCGGCCCTGCCGGTACACCTCACCTCGACCGGCCTGCTCCTGGCCGGCGAAGTCCGGTCGGCCCCCGCCCCCGGCTCCGCCCTGGGGCGCCAACTCCCGGGCCGCCTCACCGTGTTCGCCACCGACGACCACCGCTGCCTCGGCTCCGTCGAGGTGGGCCTCTTCCCCCTCACCATCACCTCCTCCCCGGACGGCGGCCTCGCCTACGTCGCCGGCGTCGTCTCCTCCACCGTCGACGTCATCGACCTGGCCACCCTCACCCCCGTCTCCCGCCTGACCGTCCCCAGGCTCGCCGACCCGGGCGCCCACGGCCTGGCCTACCTCCCCCGCGCCGAGTGAACCCCCGAGCGGCCGCGAGGTGACCGCCGGGATGCGGCCGCCGGGCAGCCGCCGTCTCCGGTCGAGGTGGACCGGCGGCCGCCCGGCGGCCGCGCCGCGTCATGATTCCGGTGACCGGGTCACCACCGGCCACCCCTTGGACGACACCCCTGGAGGGAAGACCGATGCGCTCTCGCAGCCTCGGACCTGACGGACGGTCCGCCAGTGCGCTCTGTCTCGGCGCGATGACCTTCGGCACAACCGCGACGACCTGGTGCTCGCCTACTCCCCGCTGCTCGGCGGCTCGTACTGCCGCCCCGACCGGCCGCTGCCCGAGCAGTACGGGTGGCCGGCGGCGCGGGCGCAGCTGGCCGCGCCGGCAGAGGTGGCCGAGGAGACCGGCGCCACCGTCAACCAGGTGGTGTTCGCCTGGCTGATCGGCCACCCCGTCCCGGCCGTGCCGGTGCTCGGCGTCGGCTCCGTCGCCCAACTGGACGAGATCCTGGCGGCATTGGACCTCGTCCTCGACGAGGAGCAGCGCCGACGGCTGGACACCGCGGCCTGACCCTCCGCCCCGCCGTCGGGGCCTGTCGTGCGGGACAGGCCCCGGCCCGCGCCGACCGACCGCGCCCCGTCCGCGCCCCAGGCCGGGGGCGCGGTCCGCACCCCAGGCCGGGGGCGCGCTCCGTGCCAAGTTCGCGGTTTTCCACGATGCCCGAGCGTGGTGGTCGCGTGCCAGTCTGTGACCACCACCGCACCCCACGGCCGGGCCGGGGCGGGACCGATCCGCCACCGGTGACCGGCCGTTCACGTGGAACATCAGGAGGGATTTGTCATGAACAGGCGAATTCGCGTGGCTTCGCTCTGCGCCACTCTCGCCGCCGCGGTTCTCGTCGGCGGCACCGCCCAGGCCTACGCCGCCGCGGCCTCCCCCGCCCCGGCGCACGCCGCCGCGACGCCCGCCGTCCAGGAAGGCGCCTCGACGCAGGCGATCGAGATCTGGCGCTACGCCGGCCGGTACGAATCGTTCGTCGCGGCGCAGGCGGCCTACTGGGTGCTCTACGGCCTCGGAAGCGCCATCAAGGACAAGATCGAGCAGGTCGTGGTCGACGGCGCGTACCGGTGGGACCTCTACATCCAGTGAGTCCCCCGGCGCCGGCACGAGCCGTGACGCCCTCCGGATGGAAACCAAGGCGAGCGTGAGACACGTCCGCTCGCCCGGCCTCGAAGAGAGTTGGTAGACCCATGCAGCGTACGACGTCCATCACCGGTCTGGGCCGCACGGCCGCCGGCGCCCTCACCGCCCTGCTGATGGCGGCCGGAGCGGTCGCCCTCGCCCCGTCCGCCCAGGCCGCGGCCGGACAGACCGGGCCGCAGGCGTCCGCGGCGCAGCGCCCGGCCGCCGAGAGCGAGTCGGCGAGCGGTCCGCGGATCACCGCGGACCGTTCCACGAAGGTCACCCTCTCCAACAACAGCGGGTCCGGCCTGACCAAGACGTGGGAGAAGCTCGACCACGGCTGCTGGACGAACGACATGCTGCCGTCCGACTACGTCCCCAACACCAAGTCGGCCAGCTGGCAGAGCGAGTCCTGCGGCTTCGCGACCGGGACCGAGGGGAACATCACCTACACGCTCGCCGACGGTGGCGAGGTCAAGCTGCACTGGAACAACCCCTACTGGGGCAGCAACGACTACAGCTGCTCCGTCCCGTACGGGTACACCTGCTCCCGGAGCGGTGGCAGCGGGGACAACACCTCGGTGACGTTCAGCATCGGGCGCGCGTCCCTGGCCGCCGTGTCCCCGGCCGCCGCGGAGTCGCCCAGCCTCCTCTCCGCCGCCCGGAGCACGTCCGTCAACCTGACCAACAACTCCGGCAAGCTGCTCACCCGCTCCGGCGCGAGCCTGCAGTGGGGGATCTGGTCCGACGGCGGGATGCCCCCGTCCATGGTCCAGTCCGGTATCACCGCGAAGTGGGCGAGCGAGTCGGACGGCTTCATGACCGGCACGGAGGGCGACGTGACCTTCGACGTGCTCGGGGAGCAGAACAAGGTGAAGGTGCACTGGAACAACCCCTACACGGGCAGCAACAGCTACAGCTGCGACGCCCCGGCCGGGTACAAGTGCACCTGGCAGGGGGGCGGCGGTGACAACGCCGCGGTCTCCTTCACCCTGTCGAAGTCCTGATCGCACCGCATGAACCGGCGCCGTCCCCGTCCGGGCCGGGTGCACCCGCACCCCGGGCGGGGGCGGCGCGCTCCCCGGCCCGCCGCGGGTCCGGCCCCGCCCCGGACCCGCCCCGGACCGCCCCGGACCCGGACCCGCCCCGGGTTGCTACCGCTCCAACACCGCCACCAGCTGGGTGCGCCGGGCGATCCGCAGCTTCCGGTAGGCGTTGGTGAGGTGCGTCTCCACGGTGCGGCGGGTGAGGCAGAGCGCGGAGGAGATCTGGGCGTTGCTGTGCCCCGCCGCCGCCAGTTCGGCCACGCGCCGTTCGGCGGGGGTCAGGGCGTGTCCGCCGTTCCTGTTCCGCACCCCGCCCTCGCGCAACGCCTCCTGCGTCAGGCCGAGGAGACGGCCGACGGCGGCCGGCCCTCCGGCCTCCGGGGCGGGTGGGGCCAGTCGCCGGGCCGCGGCGTGCGCCTCGCGCAGCGTGTCACGCCCCTTGCGGCCGTTGCCCGCTTCGAGGTGGGCCCGGCCGAGATCGACCAGGACCTCCACGAGTTCCACGGGCGCGGAACCCGGCCTGAGCAGTTCGGCGCCCTCGGTCAGCGAACACAGGGCCAGCCTGCCGCCCACGGTCGCGGCGTACGCCCGCAGCGCCCGGCCGACGGTACGCGCGGTGCCCCAGGTCCGGGCGTGGCGCAGTTCCTCCTCGGCGAGTTCGCGCGCCTCCTCCCGCCGCCCGAGCCGCACCAGGGCGAGCGCCGCCCCGGAACGCCACGGCGTGGCGACCGGACTGACGAAGTCACGGGCGCTCTGGCCGGCTCCGCAGCGCAGGTAGTCGTCGAGGGCGGCCTGCCAGTCGCCGTCCGCCGCGTGCAGCAGGGCCCGGGTGTAGCCGAGTTCGTTCCACTCCCAGGACCTGTCGCTGCCGGACGGGCCGGCGAGGGCCACGGCCTCCCACGCCCCGGCGCGCCGGCCCGTCTCGCACAGGGCCGTCGCCACCATGGCCGCCAGATGCGGCAGTCGCACGCCCTGCCCCGCGGTCGCCGCCACCAGGGCGGCGTTCTCCGCGATGACGCGGTCGAATTCCCCCGCCCAGAGCGCCGCCTCGGCCCGGACGCTGAGCAGACACTGCAGACCCACGTCCGTCAGGTCCGGGGGGACGGGCGGGACGGGCAGGCACAGGCCGGTCAGCTCACGCGCTTCCTCCAGGCGGTCCGCCCATTGCAGCAGGGTGGCCGCGCTGCCGAGCCAGGCGGTCCGCAGCCGCGGGTCCACCGGCATCGCGAGGCGCGGCCGGACCCGGGCGAGCACCTCGGCCGCCGAGCGGAGGCCGGCCCCGGCTTCGTACTCGGTGATCAGTCCGCACACCAGCGGCTCGATGGCCGGGGGTACCGTCGGGGCCAGCGCGCGCAGGCCCGCGACGGCGCCGCGCCAGGCGTCGCCGTCGTGGGAGGAGACGAGCGCGCCGAGGGTCTGCAGCACCTGGACGAGCTCGTCGTCGTCGGCGGCACGGCTCACCTGGTGAAGGACCCGCAGCGCGGTGTCGGGATCCCGGCCCGCGACGAGGGCGGCGCTCAGGGCCGTCGCCGCGGTCGCCCGTTCCCGCAGATCGGTGTGCAGTTCCAGCCCGGTGTGGAGTCTGCGGATGCCGGCGGTCGCGTTGTTCGGAAGCTCCAGGGCGCCGAGGCGCAGGCAGAGGGCGGCACGCCGGTCGCGATCGAGCGGGCCGCTCAGCGCGTGGCGCAGATACGCGGCGGACTCCGCGACCTGGCCGGCGCGCATCGCCTCCTCCGCGGCGTCGGCCAGCGAACGGGCCATCCACACCTCGCTCGGCCGGTCCACCCGCAGGAGCCGGGAGGCCACGGCCGTCGCCGGCGCACCGCTCTCGTCGAGCAGTTCCGCCATGCGCGTGTGCAGCTCGGCGACCTCCTCCGGCTCGGCGGCGGCGAGCACGGCCTCCCTCGCGAGGGGATGGCTCAGCAGCCTGCTCAGGCGGCGCACCGACCGCTCGCCCGGGGGACGCCGGGACGTGCAGAGGCCGGAGAGCCGGCGGAGGAGGCCGGGGCCGGCCGGCATCCCCTCCTCGACCGCGACGACGAGGGCGAGGCAGGCGTGGCGCAGGCAGGGGTCCGCCCTCCGCAGCCAGTCGGCGATCGTGTCGCGGTAGCGGCTGTGGGACCGGGCGGACGACGGGCGAGGGAGCGGCCCGTCACCGAGGTCGGCGACCAGCGCCCGCACCAGGGCCGGGTTGCCGGCACCCGCCTCGACGCAGGTCGCGGCGGCCTTCTGGTCCAGGCCCGCGGCTCGGGCGATGCGGATGACCGCCGACACGCTGAGCGGGTGCAGGGCGACGGACACCCCCGTGGCGGGCGGGAAGGCGGCCGGACCGGACCGGTCGGCGCACTCGGTGGCCACCAGCAGCACGGGGATGTCGGCGATGCGGCGGGCGAGGTAGCCGATCCAGCGCCGGGACGGCTCGTCGGCGTGGTGGAGGTCGTCCACCGCGAGCAGCGCCGGCCGCTCGGCGGCCGACCGGGCCAGGCGCGTCACCAGCCGGTGGAACAGCCGCTGTTCGTCCGGTCCGCCCGGTGCCGAGAAGGGAACGGCCTCGTCGTCCGCGAAGAGCTGCCGGACCAGCCCGAACGGGAACGCCGTCTCCTCCGGTACGCCGCGCGCCCGTCCGACGCGCATGGCGTCGCCGCCGGCCTGCTGCCGGACGATCGCCTCCAACGCGGCGGTCCGCCCCCGGCCGGCCACCGGCGCCGAGAGCAGGACCGAGCGCCCGCTGCCCGCCCGTACGGCCGCCGCCGCTGTCGCAGCCATGCCAAGAACCTCGTCGCGCTCCAGGAGCATCCGATCCCGTCCCTTCGTCCTGTCCACCCGCGACGCCGGCCCGGGCCCGCCTCCCCCGCCCGGGCATCGCCGCCCGCGGCCACCGGATCCGCATTTCCGCGGGAGTACCGTGACGTTGCCTTCCCGGTCCGATCCTCACCCAGTAGCGACACGAACCGACTCACCGCGCGGAAAACGGCGCGATCACGTTTGTGGCAGAGCTTGATCCAGCCGCTTTTATCACGTTTCACGCACGAACTTTCCGCCCGCGACAACGGAGCGCACCGACCCCGAACCCGTCCGGCCGCATCCGGGACCGGCCCCGCGCAGGCAGCCGCCGGGACGGCGGACCGCCACCCGCGCCCGCCGGCCACCGCGCACCCACCGGTTCGTGCCGACACGGATCGATTCCCCCGGCCCGCCTTTCGACCGCCGGCCCGGCAGAGCCGGGTGGACCGGGAGTTCACCGGTTCACCCACGAGGAGTCCCTCGTCATCACCGCCCCGCCGCCGGGCACCAGCACAAAGGGAAAGGCGATATCCGACAGTCCGTCGCGACGCACCCGGCAAATCCTCATGGGGAGTTGACGCTACCCGGACCCCTACCCGAGACTGCGTCCCGGACCGGACCCTGAGGAACAACCCCTAAGGGCGTAGACACGCCCACCGGCGGGCATGGCACGGTCGTAGGGCAACGCCATCGGTCGTGAGAAGCAATAAGGTTCATCCTCAATGTCATCTGGTTGATTTTCTGCGGCATTTGGATGGCACTTGCCTACACGCTCGCCGGAATCATCTGCTGCGTACTCATCGTCACGATCCCGTTCGGAATGGTTCGTCCGCGCTCAGCATCACGCGGGGGTCAACCCGCCCTTCGATTCGCATAGGCGGGAGCAGGTCGAGGTCAGGCACCGGTACACGTTCAACCCCTGCGAGCGTCAGGTCCAGCTCGGCCCAGATACCTTGCGCCACCCACCCGTTGAAGTACTTCGAGGCGGTACTCGTCGAGCCGTACTCCTCGCGGAGCTTCGGCCATGAGACACCGGTGCGGGCCTTGGCGAAGATGGCGTCGACTGAGCGGCGGACGCGGTTGCCCCGACCAACAGGGAGCAGATGGGAGAGTAGCGACCACTGCTCGTCCGTCAGGTCAGTCGCCGGGAGGGCCGCCTTGGCTTTTTTGCACCAGGCTTGGACGGTGCAGGCTATGCCACCGGTGCGGACCGGCACCGGGCCGAGGATGAAGACCTTCACATCGAGCAAGTCGAGCACTTCCGTCTGCTCTTCTGCCTTCATTTCTGCAAGCTGATGGCGGGCCAGGTTGGACAAGGCTTTCAGATCACCGGCCCGGCATTCGGCCTCCTCGACCTCGACCATCCACGCGTGGGCCTCGGCACGCATCTCCTCCAGCTGCCGTAGCTCTTCGCTCAGGGTCGCGGTCGCAGCAGCGATGGCGTCCGGGGACTGTTACTGCTTGGCAGCGGCCACGATCACCGCAGCTATTGAGGCTTTCATCGAGTCTATTTGACGGTCGAGGTCCACGATTCGCTCGGCGTGGGCCTCCTGGTTGCCGTCGGACATACCGACCCACTCGGCCGCCAATGCCTCCAGCTTCTTCGAGTCGCCAAGCAGAGTGACGACTTCGGACCAGACCCGTTGCTCCACAGCCGCGGCGTCGATGTACGAGCAGCTGCACACTCCGCTGCCTGGCACGGTCTCAGCCTTGCCGCTGCACCGGTAGTTGCGTCGGCCATACGAGAGCGACTCCCGGCTGATCCCGGTGTACGGCGAATCACAGAGGCCGATCAGCCGACCCGTGAGCGGGTAGACCGCTCGGTTAGGGCTACTTCTCTTCGCCCGGGCGGAGACCTTCCGGCGAAGAGTCGCGCCTGGTCCTCGGACAGAACACGAGGGAACGAGATTGTCACCGACTCACCCCAGAGCGGTTGGCCGTCCACGTCGATCTTGGTACGACGGCTCGGCTTCGCCCCGTAGGCCCCCCCGTCGACGGCAACCAGCACCACGGGGGCTCCGTCTTTGGTCTTGATGCAGGGCTCCACCATGGCCCAGTAGTCGGTGTCTTCGCCGTAGGTCTCGCGTGCGGAGCGTGTATGGGGCGGGGCCGCTGCGGATGCCGGCGTCGGCGCGATCAGCCCCCTGCCAGGAGGGAGGTGGCCGCGGCCGTCAGGGCGAGCAGATGGCGCATCGCGTGTGGAATGCAAAGATCAACGACCTGCCGTGTCGATCGGACACGCCCGACGCGGATGGCGGTCATCAACCTGACCGAGACCGGCGGCGGCGTGGTCACTGAACTGCCCTGCACCGCCGTCGCCTTCTCCGGCCCCGGCGAGAACACGTAAACGTTCCACTGCCCCGGCAGGAAGGTTTACGACCCGATGTACCTGCGTTGCATCGAGCCGTAGCCGACTGTGTATGGGTGGAGGGATCCTGGGGTGCCTTTCTAGCGGGCCAGGCGGAAGGGCGTGGCCGTCCGTGGCGTGATCACCGGCAGGTGGTCGACGGTGTGCTCTGGCGGTTGCGGACGGGGGCACCCCGCGGCGTGGCCTCCCGGAGCGGTAACTGCCGGGGAGTCCTGTCGTTCAGTGCCGTCAACCCGGCAGCGTCGGGTTCAGTCTTCCGGTCGGGTTGCCCAGTTGGTTCGTGTGGAATCAGGACGATGGCAGGAGCCGGAACCCACTGGGGAGACCTGATGACCAGTAAGAGCCTGCGTACCGCAGTCACGATGGCGGGCGTGTTGCTCGCCGCCGGCGTGTTCGGGGTGGCCACAGCGACCACGGCTGCGGCAACGACCACCCAGGTGGTCGCCGGGCCCCAGAGCGACCCCGGTAAGACATCGCGGGCCACCTGCCCGAACGGCACCCACCTGATCGGCGGCGGCTACGACTGGTACCCGGCGCTCAACAGGGGCGGAGGCATCCTCGACGGGGAGGCCCTGATCGGCAACGGGCCCAGCCAGGACGGCAGGGCGTGGGTCACCCAGGCCCGCCTTGGACAGACCAAGGCCTGGGCCATCTGCGAGACCGACTGACTGATGGCCTGAGGCCAGCTACGCTGCGACGTGACGGTCGGGAGGGTCGGGGAGCAGCGGGCTCGCGAACAGCCGTCTACTGCACGGCGGGCGTCGAATCCGCAGTGGAGCGTGGGCTGTGGTCGCAGCTGGCCGCGACCTGGGCGGCGTACGGTGCGAGCCGCTCGCGCAGCACCCTCTGGCTTCTGACGGTGAGGTAGAGGAGCTGGTTGATCTCGCGACCGATCTCGGCGTAGTCGGGTACCCGCAGGCCGGTGCCTCCGTCTCGCATCCGCGGGCTCAGTTGGGCCTCGCCTTCGGTGACTTGTGCCCACACGAGAACGGAGGCCGCTGTTCGGACCTGGTCGCGGGCGAGGCTGCCGGCCAGTCCGTGGATGAGCTCCGACCAGTGCTCCTGGGGGATGCTCCATACGGAGAACGTGCGGCGGCGGCGTGCGTAGTCGACTCGGTCGGGGTCGGCTTCGAGTTCGGCGGCGATGGCTTCCACCCCCGACTGGAACAGCTGCCAGGTCGCGTCGCCTGGGCAGCGTTCCCTCAGCAGGTCCAGGGAGGTGCTGGCGTATCCGCGGGGCATGTCGAGGTTCGCCGCGCAGTCGGCCCAGGTGCCGCCCGCTGTCATCTCGACGAGCTTCAGCGCTGCGGCTCGCCGTACGTGCTTGCCGTTGGCGCGGCTGGGAGCTCGCAGCTGGGCGGGGAAGGCTTCGAGATGGTGCTCGTACCAGGCTGTCGGGATGATCTGGGGGACCTCGGTCCGCGTGTAGTGGGTGGCTTCGCGGGAGGGCACCAGGAGGCGGACCCGGGCGTGCTTGCGGCGCCCGGCTGCCAAGAAGGCCCTGTCCTGGCTGGAGAGTGCTCGGGTGAGGGACTCGGACATCGGCTGGCGGCGGAGCACACCGGCGAATCTCAGCGGCTCGCGCTCGCCGGCTGCGGCGGCCAGGGGATGGACGGCCGCGCGGAGCTGTTGAGGGTTGCGGTCGGCGAGCAGTTGCTCGGCCCGCAGCAGGAGCGCGCCGCAGGCAGCGGCCGTGGGCGGCGGTCCGATCACCGTGAGCCCGTGCTGGCCGGCGGGCCGTCTGGCAGCATGGTCCTGAAGCGTGGTGATGTGCTCGGCCAGTGCGTCGTCCATCGGTGATGTCCTCGGTCGGCTGAGTACTGCTGCGGGCCAGGAGATCGTGATCAGTTTGGCGACGGCGACCAGGTCGTTGAAGTACGACGGCCCGTCAGGGTGGGCGGAGTCCGTGGACAGGTGCTCCTGGATTCGTACTGCTTGGAGATCTTGGCACGCTCGCGCGGCTCATCCACGCGCCTGTCGGCTCGACCTCAACGGGAACTCCCCGTCGTCGGGGGGATGTTGATCTGCCCGGAAGTCGATCACCTGTCGGTGCCGTGATCCCGAGCGGTGGCGACTTCACGGACCCGCCCATCAACCGAGTCCCATTGAAGTCGATCTTCCGGCATCCGTTCCCACACGCGTCGCGTGACTCCCCCACAGCGAACCCGGACCTTGATCATGCCCAGAACAACCTATGACATGTGTGACCGGGTATTCACGGAGCGTAGTCCCGTGGCTGGTTTTCACGCCTCGCCCGGAGCCCCGGTGCCCGCCTCGACCTGGCCCCTTCCGCTCACGCGCTCCCCGCCACCCTCGCGGACGCACCTGCCGGCGAAGCACAAGCCCGATGGACCGCCGAGCAGGTCCCGGCCGGCCTCGCCACCGACACCCAGGGCCTGAGACACTCCGCGATCCCGGACTCACAGCCCGACCGTGGCGGCGGTTCCGTCCGTGATTGACCAAGCCACGTCCATCCCGGTCCCGCCACCATCCCCACTGAGCGTCAGCTCTCCGCCCAGTACAGGGTGGGGACGAGCGTTGGATTGCTCTGGTAGAGCAGCTCCATCACCGCGTCGTAGTCAAATTCTCCCTGCTTGAAGTTGTTGACGATGAGCCGGGCATCCTTGCAGAACTTGGCGTCCTTGGAGTTGAAATCACCGAGCCACCAGCTCTCATCCAGGATGAGCGGACGATAGCCCTTCTTGCTGGCCGGGTCCGTGATCGCCTCGAGGAAGGCCGAGCCTTTGCTGAAGTCCTTCCCGGGCAGCAGCCAGAAGACTTGCCTCTGCGCTTCTTTGTGCAGGACGAGTGACTTGAATTCCTCATCGAATTCGAGGTACCTGGCCGGCAGGTTCCTGGCTTCGAGCATCTCTTCTCTGCTTGCCGGGAAGAGCCAGCTCCTCTTTGATCCGAAGAAGAAGATGCAGCTTTCGAGCACATCGGCAGGAATGGACTTGTACTGCTTCGAAAGAAAGGTTGCGCTCAGAAATACATAGCGCCGGTTGTCATCGTTCACGACTGATCCCCTCATCCTCGGTTGGACTGCTGTCGCTCAGCTCTGCCCTGGGCGAGAGCAGGGAAACATCCGAGTGCTGATGTCACCCGTTCGAGTGATCCGCAAGAGCCTGGTCGGCGCCCCCGCGCAACGCTGGCTGCCGCCTGGGCCAAGGAGGGCGACCGGGAGCTACTCGGGAGCGAACAGGCGGGCCCCGCAGCCGTTGGTCCCGCCCCGGGGGCTGGCTGGGTGTGCCCACCTGCGAGGCCGTCGTCCACTTCGACTGACAGTTGGGGCACATTGCCGTTCGGGCGACCCCTCACCGCAGCAGCGCCAAACCAAGACCATTCCTCAACGCCAGTGACTGGGTGGGCCGTGCCGAATGCGAGGGCGCGCCCGGCGCTCGGGTGTGGGGAGCGGGCTAATCGGCTGCTGCCTGGATGACGTCGTCGATCTTGTAATCCGGAACCTGGATATCCAGCGACTGGTCCACCGGTGCGCCGGTCGGCGAGGTGGCCGCCTCCTCGGCTCCGGTGGAGGCTGCCGGGTCGATGTCGGGGGTCTGGTCGGGGTTGGTGTCGGACATGGTCTCTCCTCTGGGTCGTCGTCGGCATGTACTGGCTGGGCTCACGGCGGAGCGGGCGGCACGGGCGGAGCGGGCGTGGGCCCCGGCCGCTGGACACACCCGGAGCATTCGGTATCGCTGATTCGCGGTCAAGGGGTGGCATTGGGGCAGGTGCAGGTTGCCTGGTGGCGGGGAATGGAGGGCAGGGAGGCGAGTTGGGCCAGGGCGCGGGGGGAGGCGAGGGTGGCGGGGCTGTCGAGCATCTGCAGGGTGCGTACGAAGCGGCGGTACAGGCCGGGGTGGTGGGGCAGGCGCGCGGTGAGGGCGGCGAGGTAGCCGGTGGCGAGGCGGCTGGTCAGGGGCATGGTGGTGTCCTGCCAGGCGCGGTCGGTGGCGGTGTTGAGCAGCCAGGGGCTGCGGACCTGGGCGGCGGCGCCGCGTTGGAACGCGGGGCCCAGGCCGTCCAGTCGCCCGGTGCGGGCGTGTCGGGTGAGGTGGTTGTCCAGGAGTCTGCTCTGCAGGGCGGCGACGGTCATGCCCTGGCCGTAGACGGGGTTGAAGGCGCAGACGGAGTCGCCCAGGGCGATCAGACGGTCGGGCCAGTTGCGGACCCGGTGGTAGGGGTGCCAGCGGTTGATGGTGGTGTGGGTGCGGTGGATGGGGCCGGCGGGTTCGCCTTCGTCGATGATCCGCAGGAAGTCGGGGTTGCGCAGGTCGGCGGCGTAGGCACGGAATCCGTCCTCGTCGTCGGGCAGGGTGATGCCGGCGGCCCCGATGAGGCCGATGAGCCACTGGGTGGGTGCGATGCGGACGGCGACGGCGCCGCGTGGCGAGGCGGGGGCCATGGTGGGCTGGTAGGAGGCGTTCCAGTCGCGGTCGGGGTCGGCCTTGAGGGTGTACAGGCGGGAGGCGTAGCTGGCCCGTGCGTCGACTTCCAGGCTGTCGGGCAGTTGGTGGCCGGCGTCGGTGAGCCAGTGGGGAAGTCTGCTGCCGCGGCCGGTGGCGTCGACGACCAGGTCCGCGCTCAGGAGCACCTCGTCGCCCTCCCCGCCAGGTGCTCGGCCGAGGGGGCGGGGACGGGCCGCGACGCCGATTTCGTTGCCGCCGCCGTTGAGCAGCAGGCGTTCGACGCGCAGTGCGTCCCGGACCGTTACGGCTTCCAGGGCTGTGACGCGCTCGCGCACGGCCTGTTCCAGGACGGTGCGGGCCATCAGTTGGACGTCGACCCCGACCGGGGTGCGCGGTGCCCAGCCGGTGGGGAACAGGATCCGTGTGGCCTGGGCGAAGTCGGCCACCGGGCAGCCGCGGGCCAGCAGTTCGGCCCTGATGCCGGGGAAGAACTCCTCCAGCTGGGCGGCGCCGCGCGCGAGCAGGGCGTGCGGGTGGTGGGACTGGGGGACGCCGGGCCGGGCCTGCGTCCCGGGCGCGGCGTCCTGCTCGAGGATCGTCACGTGGCGGAAGTGGCCGGTCAGGACGCGGGCGGCGAGCAGGCCCGCGTAGCCGCCTCCCAGGACCAGGGCGCTGTCCCACGTCACCGTTCGCGTCATCGTGATCCTCTGTGTGCCGGGCTGTGGTGTCCGATGGGCCGGCAGCGGGTCGAGCGGCTTCCCTCAGCCGTGAAGCCGGATGGTGCCGGTGCATCGGGTTCGCGCCCGTCGGGGACGGATGCTGCCGTCCGTGCACCTGCGAGTTGCCGGTCGCCTCACCGTAGACAGCAGAGTTGACGGTGGATCATCAGATGCCGCAATGCGGCCGGAAGCCGACGGGCAGTCGGGTGGCGATGTCCCGTTTTCACGCAGTGCGCCCCTGTCGTCGGCGTCCGGCGCGCGGCCTTCTCGGGCCGATTGGGCATCTATCCCGGTTGACGGCGGTCTGACAAGATCGGCGCATGAGTGACACGCCCTTGGCGTCTTCGGATCCGGTGCCCGAGGCGTTGCTGCGCTGGGCCCGGCGCGAGGGTCTGGTGGCCGATGCCCGCCAGGAGCGGCGCCTGGCGGCCATGCGCCTGGAGGTGCTGGCCGGCCGTGCCCTGCCGGACGGCGGCGCGGCGGAGGTGCTGCTCACGGCCCAGTGGGCGGTGTTCATCTGCTGGGTGGACGACCGCATCGACCGTCACGGCCTGGGATCGGTGGCCGGTGAGCTGGAGGCGTTCACCGCGCCGCTGCGCCGGGTCCTGGGCTCCGAAGCCGGGCCGTTCCCGCAGGCCGGGGGTGTGCACACGGCGGCTCTGGCCGGGTTGTGGGGGCGAACCGCCACGGGCATGCCCGCCGGCTGGCGGGCGCGCTTCACCGCCGACTACACCGACTTCCTGGACGCCAGCGAGCAGGAGGCGACGCTGCGGCGCCTGGGGGTCCGGCTGCCGCTCGCGGACTACATCGACCTGCGCCGCCGCACGATCACCCTGCTGCCCCTGCTGGACGTCCTGGAGGCGACCGGGCACGCCCTGCTGCCGCAGGACCCGCGGATCGACGCCCGGGTCGCGGACCTGCGGGAGGCGTTGGCCGACATCGCCGGGTGGGTCAACGACCTGGCGTCCGGCGGCGAGGACGAGGCCGCCCGCCAGGACAACCTGGTCACCGCCATCGCCCGGCAGCACCGCTGTCCCGTGCCGAAGGCCCGGGCGCAGGCCGCCGCCATGGTCGAGGACCGCCAAAGCGGATTCCGCTCCACCGCCCGACTCCTGCGCACGACCCGCGGTCTGACACCGGAACAGGCACACCGGCTGCACCGCTACGTGGACCTCGTGGAGAGGTTCCTGTCCGCCACCGTGCACTGGCTCGCCGGCACCGGCCGCTTCACCTCCGACCTTCACCGCGCGACGCCCCAGCGCTGACACCCCGCCCTCCGCGAGCCGGTCCCGTACCCGCGGGCCCGCACCCGACGATGACCGGAACGGACCCAGATGCGACTCGCTCCCCTGCCCGCGAGCCTCCCCCGCTGGCCCGCCGCCGCTTTCCCGACCGGCCTGTCGAGCGCGACCGCCGCCTTGCGCACCCGCCTGCAGGAGCGGCTCGGCCCGGACGGTGCGCTGCGCGATCCGTGCCGCAGCCGGGTCCTGGAGTCCGCGCTGCTGCTGGTCCTGCTGGACCGCACCCGTCTGGAGCCCGCGGCCCGCGCCCGTCTGGCCGGCTACCTGGACGCGCACCGCGACTCCCGCGAACCGCTGGACCGGCTGCTGGCACGCGCCGCCCTGGCCGGCCGCCCGGTTCAGGCCGACCTGCTGGACGTGGACCGGTTCATCGCCCTGGCACCGGACTTCACCGGCCAACGCAAACGCGCCCTGCTCCAGGCCGTCCTGGTGCTGCTCGGCGACGCTCCCCAGCCCGTGCCTCCCGCACCGCAGGCGTTCTCACTCCACGGCCTACACAGCTGGGCACGCGTCCAGGTCACCGCCGTCAAAGCGATCCTCGCGCACGCCCACCAGGCAACCGACCAGATCACGGCACCCGAGGTGGAACTGCTCCGGTCCACCCAGCGCCCCGGCCGCGTCTGGGAGGGAAACCTGCTCATCCACCTGTCGGTGCTCCACGCCCTGGCCCCCTTGCCCGGCGGCCACCGGCTGGTCGCCGAGGGGATACGCACCGCGCTGGCCCACCAGCGCGCCGACGGCGGGATCCCGTTCATCTGCGACGAGGACACCTGGGTCACCGCCACCGCCGGACTGGCCCTGCACGCCGCAGGCGCCGAACGCCCCGTCCTGGACCTGGTCGCCCGCCGCCTGCGCCACCTGCAACACGACGGCGGCGGCTGGTCCTACACCGAACACGCCCAGCTCACCGACGTGGACTGCACCTCGGCCGCCATCGAACTGCTCCACCTCGCCGGCCCCCAGGCCCACCGCAGACCGATCCACCGCGCCGTCAGCGCCCTGCTGGACCTGCGCGCCCCGGACGGCGGCTTCCCGACCTACCTGGCCGCAGCGCCCTCGGAAGCCTGCATGACCGCAGCCGCCGCCAACGCCCTGAGCACCCAGGGCCCTGGCCGGCGCCCGGCCGTCGACCAGGCCCTGGAATTCCTCGCCACCCAGCAGCACCCCGACGGGTCCTTCCCGCCGGACTGGAGCAGCAGCCGCCACCAGACCGTGTTCCGTGCCGTACTCGCCGCCTCCCGCGCACCCGGTCCACGCGAGGGGCCTGCCCGCAGCATCACCCGCCGGGCCATCGCCCTGACGCTCGACTCCCAGAACCCCGACGGCGGTTGGGGCCGCCAGGACGGCGACCCCAGCGATGCCCTGAGCACCGCCTACGCCCTGATCACCCTCACCGCCCACCACGACTCCGCGCCCGCAGGCCGCGGGGCCGCCCACCTGCTCGCCCAGCAGCGCCCCGACGGGTCCATCGCCGGTATCCCCGACTGCGTGGGCCCGCGCCCGTTCGGCTTCAACGTCCCCGTCCTCACCGACGTCTTCACCCTCCTGGCCCTGGGCCACCTCACCGCGCGCCTGAGCCCCACATCCCTGGAAGCACAACGAACATGACCTGCCCCGCAACCACCGCCCGCGCCGGGCCCAGCGGACCACCTGACCCGCACCGCAACCACCACCCGCAGAGGAGTCACCATGGATGACCAGCAAAACACCCGGTCGCTCGCATCGAGCGAAGCAGTGGGCAGCTTCTACGACCAGATGGAAGCGTTCTTCGACTCGATCTTCGGAGAGAACATCCACTTCGGACTCTGGGACGAGGACGAGAAGTCGTCCATGCCCCACGCCCAGAACCACCTGACGGACCGCCTGATCGACCTGCTGCAACCCAAGGACGACCAGTACATCCTCGACGTCGGCTGCGGCACCGGCCACCCCGCACTTCGGCTCGCCGCACACACCCGGGCCAGAATCCTCGGAGTGAGCATCAGCACCACCCACGTCACCCGGGCCAACGCGAAAGCCCGCAGCGCCGACCGGTCCCCACAACTGGACTTCGTCCGGGCCGACGCCATGCACCTGCCCGCCGAATCCGGAACCTTCGACGCCGCCTGGGCGATCGAGATGCTCTTCCACGTCCCCGACCGCCTCCAGGTCCTGCGCGAAATCCACCGCACCCTCAAGCCCGGGGGACGGATCGTCCTCACCGACTTCATCCGAACCGGCCACCTGACCGACGACGACTGGAACCTCCTCACCCAGGGATTCGCCTTCTCCACCCTGCTGACCGCCGACACCTACGCCGACGCCATCACCCAGTCCGGCCTCGAACTCGTCAACGTCCACGACGTCACCGCCCAGACCCGGCAGAACATGCACTGGATCCGATCCCGCTACGCCGACGAACGCGAACACCTCGCCACCCACTACGGCCAGGACTTCATCCAACAGATGGACCAACTGCTCCCCGTCGGCATGTCCATCTACGCCGACAAACTCGGCTACGTCATCGCCGAAGCCCGCCGCCCACTCGACCCCGAGCACCCATAACCGCCGCGCACGGACCGGGATGGGACAGCCGAGGCAATCCGCGCACCATACCGGCGGAGACCACTTTTTCCGCTGCGTCGGATTCCTCCAGCCCTGGACGCAACCAGGACCTTGCTCCCTTCGAACCCCGCGACCGCCCCGACGGCCAGAGAGAGCGCCCTCGAAGTGAGGACGCGCTCCCCTCGTTGGACCGATCAGGGTCCCGCGAAGCCCCGCTGCCGGATGGCCTGAAGTCAGGCGAGGGGGTCCTCGGCCTTGATGTTGCCGCGCTGGACCACCCACTGCTGGTTTCAGCGTCCTGCGCTTCGATCGCATGCTGCAACGGAACGCACCAGCCAGGAGGAAGGCACCTCCTTCCTCCCCAAGATCATGTACCCAAGTGACAAGTATCTCCCGTAACTAGGCACGTCCAGAGCAGACCAAGTTGACACCTGCGCAGGTCGGGGCAGCGCCCCGGTGACAACTACGTGCGGCAGTCGCAGTGACGCAAAAGCTGGGCCCGGAGGTCGCCCAGTCGGTCGACTGGACGAGCCCGCGGATCATCTGCGTGGCCGCGGAGTTCAGCCGGTACGACCAGCACGCCGTCCGCGAGATCGATCGCCGCATCGACCTTGTCCGGTACCGGCTCTTCGGTGACGGCCTGCTGTCGCTCGACCTGGTGGCCTCGACCGCCGGTTCCGGCGCTCGGGCGGCACGTACGGGCACTGCCGTCGTACCGACAGCGCGCTCGACGGTCTCCCAGCGGCCGGCCGGCGCGGCGACAGCTGTGCGGGAGCTGTACGCGGACTTGGACGGACGGCTGCTGGATCTCGGGGACGTGCACAGCGTCGAGCTGCAGCACTACGTCGCCTACCGCCGGGGTCGGAACTTCGTGACGGTGAAGGTGCTCTCCACCGGACTGCGGCTGTACCTCCGTCTGGCTCCGACGTCCGTGGAGCTGGAGCCCGGATTCACGCGCGACGTCTCGGGCATCGGCCACCACGGGACCGGTGACCTGGAGGTGCGGGTCGGTTCCGTCGACGACCTCGACCGCGCGATGCCGCTGCTTCGTGCCTCCTACGAGGCGGTTGCGTAAGCGCACCCGAACAGCCCGGGTTTTCCTGCCTCGGCGGGAGAACCCGGGCTGTTGCGTCCCCTGCCGACCGAGCGGCACGGGCCCACGGGGCGGTGGGCGGACCCGGCCCTCGGCCGGTTCGATGAGCAGAAGGCTCTTCGCCTGGCAGGGAGGCGGGTGGGCAGCGTCGACCGGGGCAAATCAGCCGGTCGCTGGCATCTTCAGGTACCAGCCTTCCTTCTGTCCAGGGCCCACGCTGCCGCCGCTGATCACCCAGTCAGTGTCCTGGTGGCCCGGCTTGATCCAACGGGAAATGCTGGCCATCTCGCCGTCCGGCGCTGTCCAGCAGAGCAGGCGGCGGCTGCTGACGCTGTTGTCCCACCCGGAGGCGATCACGTGGTTGAGGGCCTCGACGTTGGGGAAGGTCGGGCGGAGCAGGCTGTCCGGGCTGGAGGCGAGGGTGGCGGCAAGGACTTCGTGAAGGGCGGCAACCACCTCCGGTGGCGTGCGGCTGTCCGCCGAGGACCACCACCGTTCTCCGCCAGGTCCGGCCTGGTAGTGGGCTGTTGTCCAGGCAGTCCCGGTGCTGTCGGTCCTGGCTCTCGCGCTTACTCGCGCGCACGGGCTGGTGTACACCGTTGCGCCCCCGGGTCCCTGGATCACCGTCCAGCCTCGGTCGCGAAGCGGCGCTGCGCACCATTTTCGCGGGTTCACTGCCACAGCTGCTTCGCCCAGTCGCCCCGGGGGCGGTAGGAGCGGCCGTTGCCGACCTCCTGCACCCCGCCGGGCCGGCACCACCCCGCCCTCCGGCGGCGGCCCGATCAGCGCGCCCAACCGGTCCAGCATCTCCTCGACATCCATGTCCACTCCTGTCGGCCGCCAGCTCTCGCCGGAGGCTATTTTCCGAGGTTCACGAGTCCGGCCGGGCCGTACCTGGCGTTCTCCACCGCCGTCGACGCGAAGTCCCGGTACGCCCCGGTGGTGGCGTCCCACGCGTAGAGCGCCATGTACCACTTGTACGGAATGGTTTTGGTGCTGCCGGTGCTGCTGTACTGCGGACGCACGCTGTACAGCACACAGCCCCCGTCCATGCTCTTCCCGGCCCTGGTCTCGAAGCTCCGCATGCTGTTGGTGATGGTGCCGCCGGTCGCCTGGTTGATATTGGCCCCCAGCTGGAAACACGGCGTCAGGTTCCGCTCGTCCGCCGTTCCGCCAGCCATCTTCGGCACGGAGTGGCAACGGGCGATGGTCTGGTCCGGGGCGAACCCGAGGGCGCTGGCCCGCGCTTCGGCGTCCTTCCAGCCCCGGATGGTGCCGGCCGCTTTCTGGCCCCTGTTCTTCGAGTCGGGTTTCCCCTGGAGACAGGCCCGGACTCCCCGGTTGCGGCCCTGGTCGTCCGACGGCAGGTAGTCGACCCATCCTCCGCCGTCCAGGTCCGTGGCACCCGAGGGCTTCAGGTCCTTGCAGGCGCTGACCCTCCGGTCGCCGTTCCCCACGGGGGCCGGGTCACCGTGTCCCGCGGCGGTCCCGGGGAAGGCCCCGGAGGCCGGGTTGCTGCTGCCCGGGGCCGACTCCGGGGCGGCGGGGGCTTCGTCCACCGTCGTGACCTCGTCGACGGGGAGCTGTTCGCCGTTGTGGTACGCGACCAGACCGCCGGAGCCGAGGGCCCCCGGGGCCGGTGCGGTGGCCGGAGCGTCGGCGGTGGCCGGAGCGCGCACCTGTACCGCCGTGTAGTGGCCGTTCGGCTTGCGGACCAGGCCGTCGTAGCCGATGGCAGGGCTGCTCAGGGCGGCCGCCTGTGCCGGGGAGAGCCGTCGGACGGCGTCGGGCGTCAGGTACGCCGTGCCCGGGCGCGCGTCGACGGTGGTGCCGTGCTGCTTCGCGTACTGCGTCAGCGCGGCGGCCCGGGGCTGGCGGTAGGGGCTGTCGCCGGTGTCCTCGTCCTGGCCGGCCGACCGGTTGCCGGCTTGCGGGGCCGGAGCGGGCGCGTCCCCGCCCTGGTTCATGGCGGCCGCCGGGTTCGACGGGACGGAGACGAAGCTCTGGATCGCCTGCGCCATCTGCGCGAGCAGTTGCCGGCCCCGGGACTGGAGCTGCTGTTCCTTCGTCTTGAGATTGGCGGCCTTCGTGTCGTTGGCCTTGGAGGCGGCGTCGAGCTGGGAGGACCTGGCGTCGACCTGGGAGGCCTCCTGCCGGATCTGGCTCTCCTCGCCCTGGATCTTGTCCTCCACGGCGTTCTCCTGGTTTTTCTTGGCCTTCAGTTGGCGCGCGTCCGCGTCGTAGGCGGCGGCCGCGTCCGCCTCCGCGGGCATCTGGAACGTGTGCTGCTTGGCGTTGTGGGCGGCGATCTCGTCGTCCACCGCCTTCGCGCGCCCGTTGTGGCCGCTGATCTCCTGGTTCACCGCGGCGACCCTGGCGTTGAGCGCCGCCTTGCTGTCGCGAATGGCGGCGGACTCCTTCGTGATCCGCTCTGCCTCGGCGACCACGTCCTTCCCCTGCTGCGCCAGCTCCGCGGCCTGCCGGTTCGCGTCCTCGATCTCCACCAGCAGGGTCGCCAGGGCGGCTTCGAAACCCCGGGGCGCCACCAGCGGAACGGGGGCGAGCGTGCCCGCCTGTGCCGTCACCGCCACGGCATCGGATGCCGCGATCGTCTGCACTCCCGCGGCGACGATCGGTGCCAGGAGCGCCATCAGCAGGAGGTGCAGGATCCGGGGCAGCGTCCGACGGCGGCGCGCGGCTGTCGTGCGCGAGGGCGCGGTCATCCGGTCACCTTGCCGGTGAGCTCGTCGGCGACCGTGAAGACGGTTGGCCCGCCGTCACCGGCCTGGCAGACGGAGGCCTGTATCAGGCTCGTGTCCTTCACCCGGGCCTGGTGGTAGCAGGCCCAGTTCGCGGTGTCGCCCTGCGTCGCGGTCCACGCCACCGCGTCCTCGGTGGCGGGGTGCGCCGTGTAGGTCCACTTCGACGTGCGTCCGGCCTGGTCGGTGAGTGTCGAGGACGGGCACTTGGTGAGGCCGTCGCTGAGCGTGCGAAAGGCCGCGGTCGCCTTCTCGCTGTCCGGGAACACGCCGATCACCTGGCTGACGGTGTAGCTGCCCGAGCCTGTGACGTCCTGGTAGGTCGCCGACAGGAACGCCTTCCACGTTTGCCCGTAGACCGACTGTGTCGTCGGTCCGGCGGCGACAGCGCATTCCGACGGAGCCACGGCGAGCGGGGCGTGCGGCCGGTTCGACTGGGGCCCGGCCACCACCGTCGTTCCGGCCAGTTTGCTGACGCTGTCGGCGCTGAGCAGGTTCGCCTGGACGGTCCCCTCGGCGATGTGCGGGGGGAGGCCCGTCGGCGGTTGCGGCCAGAACCACCACCCGGTGCCGGCCAGCAGGAGACAGGGCACGACTGCGGCCACCAGCAGCCGCCAGTGGCGCAGCACCCCGACTCCGCGGCGCGATGACCGCGCCACAGGTGGCGGCACCGATGCGGCCGGCGGCTGCGCGCCCGGCCCGGCAACCGGTTGCGCGGGCACGGACGGCGCCGCGCCGCCGCTGCGGCCGAGCTGGGGCGGCACCGCGCGTGGCGTCTGCTGCCAGGTGGGCGGTGCCGGTGTGGCCGGGTCCTGGTTCCAGTAGTGCTTCGTCATGACGTCCTCTTGGTCGCGGTGTTCGGGTCGGCGCCGTTCATCGGTGGCACGAGACGGCGAGGACGAACAGCAGGAACAGCACGGCGAGGACGCCGAGGCAGCCGATGCCGCCCTCCGGGTTCTTGGTGTTGGCCTCGACCGTTCCGCCGGGGTACAGGCCGGGGTGGCGGTCGGTGTAGTGCGCGATCTGCGCCCGCTCGCCCTGGGACTCGGTGCCCCAGGAGGTCTTGAAGCCGCACTCGCCGCACCGGTAGCGGTATGCCATGTCGGATCCTTGAACTCTGTCGGTGGGATGGTGGATCGGTCGCCGCGCGGCGGGGTCAGCGCCAGCGCCAGCAGACGGTGTAGCCGAGGTCGGGGAACTCGTTGGAGCGCCAGTAGGTGGAGGCGTCCTGGCCGCAGAACGAGGGCTGGTTCGGTGTGCTGGTGCGTCCGGTGACGTAGACGTTGGAGCGGTCGCAGCTGCCGACGTTGGTGAAGGTGGAGCCCGACTTGGACAGGCATTCGCGGACGGTGGCGTAGCCCGCGTCGTCGGGGAACACCATGGACAGGCACTGCAGGACGTCTTGGTCGGCGCCCTTGGGGCCGGAGACGGTCCGCCACTGGTTGTAGTGGGGCCAGTTGTCGCACTTGGAGTGGTCGCTGGTGCCGCGGTAGACGGCGAGGACCTTGAAGGCGCCGGTCCGGCAGGACAGCAGCGACCACGGGCCCGTGCCGTGCGGCCCGAAGACGCAGTCGCCCTGGCGGGCGTGGTAGGAGTCCCCGCCCGGGCTCTGGTAGCTGAGGCACAGGACCCGCGAGTAGCGCTTGGAGCTGACGCTCTCGTCGTTGCCGGGCACGTTGGCGCAGCCGTCCAGGTCGGTGCTGCCCTCGTTGGTCCGGACGACCTTGAACGTCCCGGTGGTGCAGGTGGTCGGGGTGAGGTCGGCGTGACCGTTGGTCCCGGTGTCGAAGAAGCAGTCGCCGACGCCCGCGGTGGCGACCGGATCGGTCGGACTCGGGCTCGGGGTGGGTGTGGGTGTCGGTGTCGGGGTGCTTGGGCGGGTGCTGCTGAGGGTCGGATCGGGCTGCGGGGTCTGGTACGAACTGCTGGCGGGGCGCGGCGGGTGGCTGACAGTAAGCGGGTGGCTGTCGGCGGCCGAGCGGGCGTCGGCCGGGTGGGAGTCGTCGCGGTGGGCCACGAACAGCAGCAGTGCCACGACGGCGGCCACGGCGGCGAGTACCTTGCCGACCCCGGCCGCCGTGCTGCCGGCTCCCGCGCCACCCGCTGCCGAACCCGTCGAACCTGCTCCGCTGTTGACGTGCGGTCGCGGGGCAGCCGGCCCGGTCGGCGGCTTCGGCTTCGCTCCCCCGGCCGGCTTCGCTCCCCCGGCGGCTTTCGGACCGCGGCCGGGTTTAAGGCTGCCGGAGGCCGAGGTCAGTTGCTCGGCCCAGGCGGCGGGCGTCGGCCGGGCGGCCGGGTCCGTCCCGAGCGAGGCACGGGCCAGGGCACCGAGGGCCGGGTCGATCGCCGCCAGCGCGGCCGGGTCGGTCGAGGCCTGGTCGCGGGCGAAGAGGCGGACGGCGAGAAGGGCGAGCTTGTAGGTGTCGCTGTGCCGGGTCGCCCGTTCCTCGCCGGCGGGGACGTGCCAGTCCGGGGTTTCGGCCTGCGGCAGCACCGTTGCACCGTCGGTGCGGGCCGCGTCGCAGTCGATGAGGAAGCACTCGGGCTGCGGTGTGAGGGTGAAGAGCAGGTTCTTCGGCGAGAGGTCGCCGACGGCGACGCCGAAGCGGTGCAGCCGGTCGAGGGTGGTCGCGAGGTCGGCGAGCAGCAGCAGTCGGTCCCGGTCGGTGACGGTCAGTCCGATCCCGGTGATGTAGGCGTCCTCGTTGAGGAGGTACTCCAGGGTGGCGAGCCGGGGCGGGCCCTGGTTGCCGGTCGCCAGGGTCCGGAGCGTGAAGTGGAAGCGGTCGGGGACGGCCCGCATCAGGAACCCGCACGTCTGTCCGCCGCGCCGGACCACGGCGGCCGGCCAGGCGGTCTTCTCGCACAGCCAGCGCCCCTGTTCGCCGGTCATCCGCCCGGGCAGCGCGACCGCGGCGGCCAGCGCGGCGGCGTCCACCTGCGGCAGCACCGCGGGGGCGTACTCCTTGTAGACGACCTCCCAACCGCCGTCGGTCGCGGACTCGTTGATGCGCTTGTTGCGCACCCGGTGGACCGATCCCTGGCCTCCTCGGCCGAGTTCCCCGTCCAGGGTCAGCGTGGCGAACTCGACCGGGGCGGCCGGCCGCGCGCTCACCTCGCTCCCTCGGCTCGGGGCCAGATCGCCAGCAGGGTGCGGTCGTCGTCGAAGGTCTCCCGGGTGAAGTCCAGCACGTGGCCGAGCCACAATGGCGGCGGCGGCGACGCGAGCTGGCGGGCGAACAGCTCCCCGACCCGGCCGTCGCCCTCGCCGAGCGGGTCGCCGAACCCGTCCGTGGCGACCAGCAGCGTCCATGGCTCGGCCAGCCGTCCGACAGCGGTCTCCGGCCGGTCGGGGACCAGGGGAAGCGGGGAGACCTCGTTGCTGACCAGCGGCGTGCCCGGTACGGCCTTGCCGCCGAACAGCGGGTGATAGCCGCCGCCGGCCCGGTCGAGGAGCCACGCCCCGGAGTCGCCGACCCGGAACACTTCGGCCTCCAGGGCGTCGCCCGCGGCACGGACCGCCCCGGCCACCAGGGTGGTCGCGTACAGCCTGGCCACCTCGGCACGTTCGGGTGCGGGGACGCCGAGCCGCCACCGCGCCAGTTCCCGCAGTCGTTCCGCGGCGTGGGCCGCGACGTCGGCTCCGTCCAGCCGCTCAGCGCCCCGGTCGAGCAGGTGCAGGATGCGTTCGACGGCGGCCCGGCACGCCTCGACGGCGCCCTGGTGGGACTCGGCGGCGCTGGATACGCCGTCGGCGACCGCGAAGACGATGCTGCCGGTGGCCTCGTGCACGGCGGCGCGCGCCGCGTCCTGGCGCGGCTGCCGGTAGTAGCGGTGCTTGGCGCCGCGGACGGAGGCGAACCGCAGGGTGAGCCGGTCGGTGGACCAGCCCTCGCACTCGCTGTCGGGGAAGTCGAAGGCGTACTGGCTGGGCGGCCGGGCCTCGAACTCCAGGCCCGGCACGTCCACGGTGATCCGCTGCCACGGCACAGGGTCCGGCCCGGTCGCCGGGGGCGGCCCGGCGGGCCTCGGGGGCGCTGCCGGCGGCACGGGGTCCGGGTCGCCCCGGCGGGCGGGCGTCACCGGCCGACCTCGTCGATGGCCATGGTGAACTGGTCGGGCCGGTTCACCACCAGCTGCGGGTTGGCCGAGTTCAGGGCGTGTCCGGAGGCCACCAGGCTCATGGTGAGCGAGTGGAAGAACTCCGAGATCGCCCGGCCGACGTCGGTTCCGGACTTGGCGAGGAAGGCGAACTCGGGGCGGGTCGCGACGTCGACCATGGTCTGCGCCCGGGCGTCGCCGAGACCGCAGGCGATGATGTTCGGCGCGGTCGGCGTGCGGTCCCGGTCGGTCAGCTCCGCGTGCGGCGCGTGCCAGGACGATCCGTCGGTGGGCTGGCCGTCGCTGAGCAGGAAGACCACCGGGCGGTGCACCCGGTAGCCCTCTCCGCGCAGCCACTTCACGTCGCCGGGGATCCGCTGCAGCAGGTCCTCGAAGACGGCCCGGTAGTTGGTCACCCCGCGGATCACCAGCCGGGGCACCGTGGTCTCGGTGCGCATGTCGGCCACCGCGAGCCGAACCTGGACGTCGTCGGAGAAGCCCAGCACGGCCAGCCGGAGCTTGGCCGCGACCATCGGCTCCGCCCTCAGCCCCTCGCACAGCGACGCCACCCCGTCCCCCAGCTCACGCTGGTACGGGGCCATCGAGCCCGACTCGTCGGCCACCACGTAGGCCGGCAACAGGACGCCCTTCGCCTCCGCCATCGCAAACACCGCCTCCCTCAAGTTCACGCAACTGGTGTCGCGGACGGGGCGGCCCGGGCCGCGCAACGAGGTGCGCCGGGGACCGCGGAACCACCGTCCGCACCACCGATGCTGGCGTCGCGTCAGACAAATGCACAGGTCACAGCGCCGGTCATATGTGACCGGTCATCAGCGGTAGGCTTCGCCTCTGTTCTTTCGAATCTTCGGGGGAAGGGCGGGTCGTGGCGGAGACGCTCGGGGCACTGCTGCGGCAGTTACGGAAGCAGGCCGGTCTGACGCAGTTCCAGCTCGCCGAGCGGGCTGGACTCGGCGAGAGCACCGTCCGCCGGATCGAGACCGACCGGCCCTTCGACCACCGGCTCGGCACCATCAACCGCATCGCGGACGCGCTCGACGCCGGCCCCGAGGACCGGCGCCGGCTGAGCGCCCTCAGCGGCGGCACCGTCCCGGAAGCCCCGGTGCCCCCACCGGAACCACCGCCGCCGCCCCGGGACCACGGCCCGCTCGCCGACGCCGCCGAGGAACTGGCCCGCGAGAGCCGACAGCGCTGGCGCCGCGAGGAGGCCCAGCACCGGGTGCACCACCCGTTCGCACTGCCGGTGCGCTGGCAGCAGGTGTCGGCCGGGGTGGCCGACCAGTCGGCGAACGCCCACCTGCTGGCCCCCGGCGAGGCCCGCACCGAACCGGACCTCAGCGGCGACCTGCGGCGGGTCGCCGAGATCTACCGGCGCGTGCCGTCGGGCCGGCTGGTGGTCCTCGGCCGGGCCGGATCGGGCAAGTCGATCCTGGCGGTCCGGTTCGCCCTCGACCTGCTGGACGCCCGCACCCGCAACGAACGGGTGCCGGTGATCTTCAGCCTCGGCGCCTGGGACCCGACCACCGTGGCCCTGCGCGACTGGCTGATCGCCCGGCTGCTGCGCGACTACCCGCACCTGGCCCGGCGGGTCCCCAGCGGCAAGACACTGGCCGCGGACCTTCTCGACGACGACCTCGTCCTCCCCGTCCTCGACGGGTTCGACGAACTCGCCGAAGACCTGCGCGCCCCGGCCCTCGAAGCACTCAACCTCTCCCAGCTGCCGCTCGTCCTGACCAGCCGCCACGCCGAGTTCACCGCCGCCGTCCGAAAGGCGCACGCCCCGCTGGCCGCCGCCGTCGTCCTGGAACTGCGCGACCTCGACCTCGACGACCTGCGCGGCTACCTGCCCCGGACCGACCCGGCCTTCCCCGGGCCCGCCGACACCGACGGGCAGGGCGCGACCTGGGAGGCCGTCCTCGACCCCGCCCGGACGGCGGAGAGCGCCGGCCGCGCCAACCTCGCCGCCGCGCTGCGCACCCCGCTGATGATCGCCCTCGCCCGCACCATGTACAGCGACCACCCCGAACGGCGGCCGGGCGAACTCCTGGACACCGCCCGCTTCCCCGACCCCGAGGCAATCGAGGAACACCTGCTGGCCGGGTTCGTCCCCGCCGTCTACCGCCCCCGTCCCACCGAACGCCTCGACACCGCCCACCGCCGACCCGGATCGTGGGACGCGGAACGCGCCGAACGCTGGCTCGGCCACCTCGCCGACCACCTGACCCGGCTCGGCCGCGAACGGCAGGACCTCACCTGGTGGGAGGTCGGCACCGGCATGAGCCGCCTCTCCCGCACCGTGATCATCGCCGTCCTGGCCGGCATCGCCTTCGGCGTCACCACCGCGATCGGCAACCTCCCCGTCGACCTGGTCGCCACCACGCACAGCCTCCGGTTCGCCGTCGTCCGCGGCCTGCTGGTCGGCGTCCTGCACGGCCTCGCCGCCGGCACACTCTTCGGACTCGTCTACTGGCACGCCTCCGCCCGCGCCGCCCTCAGACCCTCGCCGGTCCGCATGCGGCTCGGCATCGGGACCCCGCTGACCCGCCGCAACGCCCGCATCCGTTTCCTGATCGGCCTGGGCGGTGGAGCGGCCGGCATGGCACTGCTCATCCTGGTCGACGAAGGCCTTGTGGCCCCGCTCGGCCTCGCCGACGGACAGGGTGCCGGCCTCGCCGCCGGGCTTGTGTTCGTTGTGCCGATCGCCCTCTCGATCGGGCTGGTCTTCAGCCTGATCGCCCTGTTCGAGGCCCCGGTCCGCACCGAATCCGTGGTCAGTCCCGCCGACCTGCTGCACATCGACCGCCGCAACGTCGCCTACCACCTGCTCACCTGGGCGCTCGTCCTCGGCATCGGCGTCGGTCTGGTCAACGGCATCGTGTACGGGCCGCTGCGCGGCTTCGAGGTCGGCCTGGTGTTCGGGCTGGAAGGCGCGTTCGGCGCCGGGCTCGGCTACGGACTCAGCCTGACCGCCTGGGGCCAGTGGGTGGCACTGGCCCGCATCTGGCTGCCGCTCACCGGGCAACTGCCCTGGGCGCTGATCGCCTTCCTGGACGACGCCCACCAACGCGGCGTGCTCCGCCAGGTCGGCGCGGTCTACCAGTTCCGCCACGCCTGGATCCAGAACCACCTGAGCCGCAGCCACCAGCAGCGCCACGACCGCGAACAGAGCAGGCGCGACCACTCGACGGAAGGGGCACGATGAACGCCGAACCCCGTACGCACCGCCCGAGCGGGCGCGCCCGGCGCGCGGCCGTTGCCGCAACCGTCCTCGTCGGCGCCGTCGCCACCGCCCCCGCAGCCGCCCGGCCCGCCGCCCCCACCCTGCACTACACCTGCGTCTTCCCGACCATCGGCGGACAGGCCATCACCGCCAGGATCTCCGCGGACATCCCGGCCACCCTGCCGGCCGGCGAGTCCAGCCCGGCGTTCGCCATCCAGGCGGCCGCCACCGTCGAGGCCTCCTTCACCCTCGGCCTGCGCTACGTCCTCGGGGTGCGCACCATCGAAGGCTCGGTCGACGCCGAGACCCGCGTCCGCGCCCCGCAGGACGAGACCGCCGTCCCCGTCCACCTCACCATCACCCGCACCGCGGTCCCCGCCTCCGGTTCCTTCGAGATCCCCGCCACCGGCAACGCGCCCCGACTCTCCTTCACCCGCCCCGGCACCGGACGCGTGACCACCGGCAACTTCACCCTCCACCTCGTGCCCAAGGACGCCGACGGCAACCTGGCCGGGCCCGGCCGGGTCGACGTCCCCTGCACCCTGAACGCCGGCCAGGACAACACCGTCGCCCCCTTCGAGGTCACCCCCGCGAAAACCAGCCCCCCCCCCCCCCCCCCCCCCCCCCCCCCCGCCCCCCCCCACCCCCCCCCCCCCCCCCCCCGCCACCCCCGCCCCCCCCCCCCCCCCC
>NZ_JBSHBN010000102.1:1330-35240 GCF_053612025.1 Kitasatospora sp. NPDC054768 | reverse complement strand
CCGCCGCGCGCTCACACCCGTCCGCCCCGGACCGACGGGGGGCCGGCTCCACCGAGTCGGCACCCGGGCGGTCCGGTTTTCGGTGCCGCAGATGCCGCAGATGCCGTGGTCAGGCGACGGGGCGGTGCGGGCGCGGCCGTCGTCGGGCAGGACGACGAGGCGCTGGACGAGGCCCTGGTGGTCGGCGCCCTCGGCCCGGGCCGGTGTTCCGGATCGCGATCCGCGCGCCCCGGCGCGGCGGGCAGGTCCGTGCGGACACCCCTTCCCGCCCTACCGGGACGGCGCGGCCTCGACCAGGGCCCGGCACTTCCGGCACGAGGCCGGGTCCCCGGGCTCGAAGTGGCACAGGAAGACCGTGAAGCAGCGGAGCCCGCACAGGGTGCGGGGCCTGCCGCGGCTCAGGTCCCCGGCGTGCAGGACACCGGGCACCCCCTGGACCCCGACGGCGGGGAACTCGGCCGGCTCGCGCGCGGTGGCGAAGGATCGGGTCCCGTCCGGGGCTCCGGTGTCCGGGCTGTCGGTCATGCCTGGCAGCATGCCACGGTCGGGGACCGCCGTCGGCGCCGGGCTCCCATCGCGGGTCGGCGGGCCTTGCGGGCCGGTGAGCGGCGGCCTGCCGTGCGCGGCCGGGCGGCCCGGAGCCGCCGGGGCTGATGCCGGGTCAGCACTCCCGGGAGGCCCCCGGCCCGGGCCTCGCCGTCCGGTCGGGGGCGGCAACCGGGCTGCTGTTCCTGCGGTGGGCTGACGGACCGCCGGCCGACACGGGGGCGACCGGCGGGACGCACCCCGGCACCGGCGGACAGGAGAAAAGGTGGAGACAGGAATCGAACCCGTCTGAACGGTCCTGCAAACCGTCGCCTCGCCACTCGGCCACTCCACCTCGACAACGGTGGAAACATTACACACGTATGAACCGGAACTCTCCGGAAGTGCTGGATTTTCACTCCGGAAGGCTCTTAATGCTTCTAGTGTTATTTCTCTCGACATGGCGCCGAAAGGGCCCGGGGGCCGACACGGGGAAAGTCATGTTGCGCTAGCCTGTGCCGATATCTCCAACCCGATGGGATTTCATTGATGGCCGTCGAGGAATCACGGTTCACCCGTATCACGGAGCTGCGTGGCGAATCCGCCACGAACCGGTGCCAGTACAAGAGTCTGCCCCTGCGCGACCTTCCACCGCTCGGTGTCGTGCGTCGCGCGCGGATCGCCCGCGAAGGCCTGCGTGAGCGCCGCGCCGACATTCCGGCGCCCGGCCGTCCCTCCCGCTTCGCCGAGGGGGACTGGGTCCGGGTGAAGGACGAGGCCGTGGTGCGCGCCACCCTGGACGCCAAGGACCGCCACCGCGGCCTGTGGTTCACCCGGAGCCAATGGTCGTTCTGCGGCGGCGTCTACCAGGTCGAACGCGTCGTGCGCCGCATGATCGACGACCACTACCGCGTGCGGCGCCTGTCGGGCACCGTCGCCCTGGCCGGCGCCACCTGCCACGGCGCCGACGGGACCCAGGGCTGCGGCATGGAGTGCGCGCTGCTGTTCCGCGACGAATGGCTGGAGTCCGCCCCCGCGCCGGTCCCCGCCGCCCGGCCGGTCGCCCTGTGGGCGACGGTGCGCAGCCTCGCGGAGATCCACGCGACCCTCGGCTCCGACGGGCGCCTGCACGGCGTCCCCTTCCAGCCGGGGATGGAGCGCCACGCCGGCACCCGTCACGGCGCCACCGAGCTGCGTCACCGGTCCCTGGCCTGGTGGCAGCACCCCACCGGGGGGCGCTGGTTCATCCTCCAGGGCCTGCGCTGCGGCGGCGAGCCGGCCCCCACCGGCTGCGACCGCCGCTGCGCCCTGCTGTGGCACGAGTCCTGGCTGCGCCTGGAACCCGCCGCGGAACCCGCCGCCGCCGGCCGCTGAGCGGCCGTCAGCGCCGCCAGCGGTCGCGCACCAGCTTCGCGGTCAGGTGCAGTGGTCCGTCCCGGTCTCCGACGTAACATCGGGGAAGCGCGTACACCCCGCTGTGGGGCCCGGGGCTGACCGCGCACCCGTACGCGTAGCCGGCCTGCTCCACCGCCTCCACCGCGGCGTCGTCGAGCGAGCCGTACGGGTAGCAGAACCCGCCGACTTCCCGGCCCGTGAGGTCCTCCAGCACGTGGCGGCTGTCGGTGACCTGGGCGGCGAGGTCCCGCGCGCCCAGGCCCGCCAGCCGCCGGTGGGTCAGCCCGTGCGAGCCGATCTCCACCCCGGCGGCAGCGGCTTCACGGACCTCGTCCGCCGTCATCAGCGGCTTGCGCGGGCCCTGTCGGTCCCAGTCGTTGCATCCGCCGAGCCGGCCGGCCACCACGTAGACCGTCGCGGTGAAGCCGTACTCCGCCAGTGCGGGCATGGCCTCCTCCAGGAAGTCGCGGTACCCGTCGTCGAAGCTGAGCCCGACCAGGCCCGCCGCGGTGCCGTCCCGGTGGGAACGCATCAGGGCGCCCACCGACACCCCGCGCAGCCCGCGGGCGGACAGCCAGCGCAGCTGGCGGCGGAACCGCGCGGGATCGACGGTGATCAGATAGGGGTCCTCGACCGTCGACGTCACCGAGTGATACATGAGTGTCCACGGGAGGCTTCCCGCGCCTGCGCCGGTCTCCCTTTCCGGACTATTGCGTGGTCGAATGATTCGCATGTTCCGCTCCAGCTGTCCGGTGGCACCGCCTGTGCAGGTGGACCCGAGGAAATTGCATTCTGGCAGCGTCGGACCCCGCTTCCATTCGCGCCAGGCGACTCCGCTTCATTTCACCCGGATGCCGGATCGGGAGCGGCCCGCCGGGGGACCGGCCGGACAGCCCTGATGACGATGACGTTGTCGACAATGACGGCGACGGCGACGGCGATGGCAATGGCGACTGCGATGGCCGGGGCGGGACCGGGGCGCCGTCACAGGTGCTGGAGCAGGCCCTGGAGGGGGGCGGGGACCCGCTGCGGGTCGAGGGCCTCGGTCAGGACGCGGCCGTAGCGGATCTTGCGGCCCTTCTTCGTGCCGAGGAAGCGGCGCATGCGCTGGTGCGGCGGCCGGTCCTGCTGGGCGGGCTGGCGCACGAAGGTCCGCCAGGCCGGGAGGTCGCCCTCGGCCCGGAGGATCTCCTCGACCCGGGGCACGCCCAGCGCGCGGACGAGCTCGTCCTCCAGGTCCGCCGTGCACACGAAGATCCCGTCGCACGGACCGCCGGCGCGTTCGAGACCGCGCTCGTAGAAGCCCTGCTCGCCCTCGTCGCACAGCCCGGCGAGGCGCAGGCCCAGTCCAGCCGGCCCGAGCAGGCCGGCGAATCGGCCGACGCTCATCGCCCCGCCCATCGGGACGACGCACACCCCCTCGGCGGCCAGGTCCCGGCCGTGGCGGGCGGCCAGCGCCTCGACGGCCGCGAGGTCGCTCGGGCCTTCCAGCAGTACCGCCGTCCGTACCCGAAGCCGGTCTGCCAGCTCGCCCGCCGGCCCGCCGTCCGCACCCGCGGCCCAGCCGATGACCGCCTCCCGGAACACCCGCATGTCCGTCATGGGGCGATTCTGCCCCCGCCCGGGCCGGCCGGGCGCGGGGTTTTCGCCGCCCGGCCCGGCCGCGGCGACGGATGCCGCCGTGCCGGCCGGGCCGGTTCCGGGACTACTTGGGGGCGGCCGTCATGGAGGCGACGGCGTCCGCCACGCTGGAGCGGTAGTTGCCCATCTTGGGGTTCAGCACCCGCACGCCGCTGTCGAGCGGGAAGTTCTGGGTGTTCGCGAGGGGCATGTTGGTGCCCTCGTCGTCGGCCAGCACGTTGATCTCGTTGATGCCGGGGGTGGTGCCGGTGGTGGCGCCGCTCGGGTCGAGGTCGATCACCGCGTAGGCGTTCTGCCCCGCCGGGACCGTGAAGCGCTCGGTGCCGCTGGCGAGTACCGGCTTGACGTTCTTGCTCTGGTCGGGCGAGACGGAGTCGCCGAGGTCGACCCCCGGGGAGGAGCTCAGGCTGCAGGCGCTCGCACCGGTGTTGCGCACCTCGATCACCCGCTGGCCGGCCGCCCCGGCTCGGGCCGTCACCTTGATCGAGAGGTTCTTGATGTCGCACGGGTGGGCGGCGGCGCCGGCGCTGCCCCCGTCGGACTTGGTGCCGCCCGGGGTGCTCGCGCCGGACGGCTTCTGCGGGGCGGGCTTCGTCGCCGCTCCCGTGGCCGGTGCGCCCGTGGGGGCGCCGGAGGCCGGGCCGCCCGCCGTCGGGGGCGTGACGGCCACCGTGGCGGCCGCGGAGGCCCCCGGGCCGCCGGCCGTGTCGGTGTTGTCGGGCCCGCAGGCGGTCAGCGCGAGGCCGGCTCCGACGACGAGGGCGGCGGAGGCGAGCAGCTGGTGACGGTGGCGGACGGACATGGTGGCTCCCCGATGACGGTGCGTGCTGATGTGCGTGGACACCTCACAGGACGGTCGGTCGACGGCTTTTGGTGGCATGCACAGCGTCACAATCGTCAGGACAGGATGAAGATCAGATCGTGACATTCGGTCAGATGTGCTGCGGGCAGCGGGCGATGGACCGCTCGGCCCCGATGGGGCCGTTCCGTGTGTCGGTAGCATGACGGTCCGACACATCCCTCCCCCGAGGAGTCCCCTTGACGAACACGTTCATGCGGCGAACAGCGTTACCCGCCGCCCTCACCGTCCTGACCGCGGCGGCGTCGGCGCTCGGCGCGGGCACCGCCCACGCGGACTCGCTGAACGACCCGTGCGACCCGCGCGTGCCGCAGACCCAGCTGTTCGAGGTCGCGACCGCCACCGTCGACCCGGTACTGACGCACTGGAAGGGCATCACCATCGCCCCGGGCACCACCGGCTCCATCGAGACCACCGTCTCCGAGGTGCAGACCGTCAGCACCACGTTCAACGCCTCGACCGAGATCAGCGCCTCGGCGGGCGCGCTCTTCGCGAAGGTCTCCGTCAAGGTCGGCTTCTCCGTGCAGACCGGCAAGTCCACCACCAGCAGCTGGTCCCAGAAGATCACCCTGAACTTCTCCCGCCCCGGCGACTACGCGGTCTTCAAGGGCACCCACCGCGTCCAGGGCACGGCCGACGCCTTCACCTGCGTCGTCGACGGGCCCATCGGGAGCGACCCGAGCAAGGGGCGCTGGGCCTACGTCTTCGGGTACCACCCCGTCTACAGCACCTTCGACGCCGAGATCGAGGGCACGGTCTCCTGCGACACCCCGGTCTCGCCCGGCACCGTGCAGGAACTCGCCCGCAACAAGCTGGTCTGCCACTGAGCGCCGCCCCGCCCTCCGGTCCCGGGCGCGGGGGCCGAGGGCGGGGCCGCGGGCCGGGGCCGGGGCAGGGGACGGGGACGGGGACGGGGCTCGCCGAGAAGCTGTGCGACCGGCCGCCCGAGGAGTACGCCGTCGCGTCCACCGCGACGATCCCGGCCCCCGCCGGGTCCGCGAACCGGCCCTGGCCCGGCCCGGGTGGTTGCGGGAGCCGCAGCGGGCGCGCCGGGCCCACTGGTGCGGGAACGTGGAACCGGACGAGGACTACCTGCCGCCCGGGCACCGGACGGAGCCCGGGCGGCTCCACCAGGAGCCGCGGGACGAGGTGCCGCGCGGGAGTGACGGCCACGGCGCCGGCCCATCCGTCGTCGCGCCGGCTCCGAACACCGTGCGCGACGCTGGTTGCGTCATTCCGCCCGGCCCGGCGGAGGCCCGGCCCTGCGGAAACCCCGCGGGTGCCGCTTCCGGAGGAGGAGTCGACATGGAACCGCTGCGACCCGACCCGCTGCGGCCCGCCCCGCTGCGCTGCCTGGTGACCGGGGCGACCGGCTACATCGGCGGCCGGCTCGTGCCCGAACTGCTCGCCCGCGGGCACACCGTGCGCTGTCTGGTGCGCGATCCCCGGCGGCTGCGCGACCAGCCCTGGCGGGCCCGGGTGGAGACCGCCACCGGTGACGTCACCCGCCCCGCCACCCTCGCCGGGGCCTTCGACGGCGTCGACGTCGCCTACTACCTCGTCCACTCGCTCGGCACCGGACCCTCCTTCGAGGCGACCGACCGGGAGGCCGCCCGCGCCTTCGCGGCGGCCGCGGCGGCCGCCGGCGTCACCCGGATCGTCTACCTCGGCGGCCTCGTCCCCGCCGGGGTGCCCGAGGCGGACCTCTCCCCCCACCTGCGCTCGCGCGCCGAGGTCGGCCGCGTCCTGCGCGCCGGCGGTGTTCCCACGGCCGAACTGCGCGCCGCCGTGATCATCGGCTCCGGCAGCGCCTCCTTCGAGATGCTGCGCCACCTCACCGAACGCCTGCCCGCGATGGTCACCCCGCGCTGGGTCTCCACCCGGATCCAGCCGATCGCCGTCCGGGACGTCCTGCGCTACCTCGTCGGCGCCGCCCACCTGCCGCCCGGGCTGAACCGCACCTTCGACCTCGGCGGCCCCGACGTCCTCACCTACGAGCAGATGATGCGGCGCTACGCCCGCATCGCCGGGCTGCGCCGGCGTCTCATCGTCCCCGTGCCGGTCCTCACCCCCCGCCTCTCCAGCCACTGGGTCGGCCTGGTGACCCCCGTGCCGAACTCCATCGCCCGCCCCCTCGTCGAGTCCCTGCGCCACGAGGTCGTCTGCGGCGAGCACGACATCGCCCGCTGGGTGCCCGACCCGCCGGAGGGCCTGACCGGCTTCGACCGGGCCGTCACGCTCGCCCTGCGCCGGATCAAGGACGCCGACGTCGCCACCCGCTGGTCCTCCGCCTCCCTGCCCGGCGCCCCGAGCGACCCGTTGCCCACCGATCCCGACTGGGCCGGCGGCAGCCTCTACCAGGACGTCCGGGAACGCGCCGTGACCGCGCCGCCCGCCGCCGTCTGGCGGGTGATCGAGAGCATCGGCGGCGACAACGGCTGGTACTCCTTCCCGCTCGCCTGGGCCCTGCGCGGCCGGCTGGACCGCCTGGTCGGCGGCGTCGGACTGCGCCGGGGCCGCCGCGACCCGGCCCGGCTGCGGGTCGGCGACTCCCTGGACTTCTGGCGCGTCGAGGAGATCGAACCCGGCCGGCTGCTGCGCCTGCGGGCCGAGATGCGCCTGCCCGGGCTGGCCTGGCTCGAACTCTCCGTCGCACCGGACGGGGACCGCGGCACCCGGTACCGGCAGCGGGCCCTGTTCCACCCGCACGGCCTGGCCGGACACGCGTACTGGTGGGCCGTCGCGCCGTTCCACACCGTGGTGTTCGGGGGCATGGCCCGCAACATCACCGAACGCGCCCGCCGGCAGCCCTGATCCGGCCGGGCCCCCGGCTCCCCCGAGTGCGACGGGGGCGTCCGCCGCGAAGAAAATGATCCAGGTCCGTCCACCGTGTCGATCCGCGACCGCGCCGTTCGACCTGGGACCGGAAGGGTCGAGAGGCGACCCCCGAACGAGGAGGCCGGAGATGGCGAAGTACATGCTGATCATGCGGGGCACCGACGAGTCCGTCGCGAAGATGATGGAGACGCCGTTCGAGGAGATGCTCGAAACGGTGGGCCGTTTCAACGAGGAGCTGATCCGGGCGGGCGTGCTCGTCGCCGCCGAGGGGCTGGACGACCCCTCGCAGGGCGTGGTGGTGGACTTCAGCGGGGAGACCCCGGTGGTCACCGACGGACCGTACGGCGAGACGAAGGAGCTGTTCGGCGGCTTCTACGTGATCGATGTCGCCTCGAAGGAGGAGGCCGTCGAGTGGGCCAAGCGCCTCCCGGCGCTGCCCGGCTCGAAGTGCGAGGTCCGCCGCGTGCCGGGCATCGAGGAGTTCCCGCAGGACAACGAGTGGATCGTCAAGGAGCGGGCGTGGCGCGAGCGGACCGGCCAGCTGTGACAGCCGGGGCCACCGACGGCCCGCCGGTCGCCGAGTCGGCGCGGCGGGCCGTCGAGGCCGTCTGGCGGATCGAGTCGGCACGGATCGTCGGGGCGCTGGCCCGGTACACCGGGGACTTCGCCCTGGCCGAGGACGTCGCGCAGGAGGCGCTGGCGGAGGCACTCGTCACCTGGACGCGCGACGGTGCGCCGGCCAACCCGGTGGGCTGGCTGCTGGCGACCGCGCGGCGGCGGGCCATCGACGCCTTCCGCCGCAGGTCGGCCCTCGACGAGCGGTACGCCGTGCTCGCCGGCCGGCTGGCCGACGGCCGGTCCAGCTCGGGCGCGGCCGGCCCGCCCGGGCCGCCCGACGATCTGCCGTGGGACCCGGACCGGGTCGACGACGACGTCCTGTCCCTCATGTTCGTCGCGTGCCACCCGGTGCTGTCGCCCGAGGCCCGGGTGGCACTCACGCTGCGCGTGGTGGGCGGCCTGTCCAGCGAGGAGATCGCCCGCGCCTTCCTCGTGCCGGTACCAACCGTGCAGGCCCGCATCACCCGGGCGAAGAAGACGATCGCCGCCGCCCGCGTGCCGTTCGAGCTGCCGCCGCCCGAGGAACGGCCGGGGCGGCTCGGCGCCGTCCTGAGCGTCCTGTACGTGGTCTTCACGGAGGGCTCGACGGCGACGGCCGGCGACCACCTGCTGCGCCCCGACCTCGCCTACGAGGCCGTACGACTGGCCCGGGTCCTGGCCGCCCTGCTGCCCGGGGAGCCCGAGGTGCACGGCCAGCTCGCGCTGTTCGAGCTCACCGCCGCGCGCTTCCCGGCCCGCACCGGGCCCGACGGCGAGGCGGTGCTCCTGGAGGACCAGGACCGGCGCCGGTGGGACCGCTCCGCGATCCGGCGCGGTCTGGCCGCGCTCGGCCGCGCCGCCGCCCTCGGGCGGGGCCTCGGACCGTACGGTCTGCAGGCCTCGATCGCCGCCTGCCACGCGACGGCGCCCTCGGTGCCGGAGACCGACTGGGACCGCATCGTGCTCCTGTACGAGGCGCTCGGCCGGGTGGCCCCCTCCCCCGTCGTCGACCTCAACCGCGCGGTGGCCGTCGCGATGGCGGGCGGACCGCGGGAGGCGCTGTCCATCGTCGACGACCTGGCCGCCTCCGGCCGCCTGTCCGGGTCGCACCTGCTCCCCGGCGTGCGCGGCGAACTGCTGCTCCGCCTCGACCGCACCGCCGAGGCCCGTGCCGAGCTGGAACTCGCCGCCCGCCTGTGCCGCAACGCCCCCGAGCGGTCGGTGCTGCTGCGCAAGGCGGCCGCGCTGGGGTGACGCCTGCCTGCCGGGCCGCCCTCCCCCGCCCCCGCCACCGCCACCGCCACCGCCACCGCCAGCGCCACCGCCAGCGCCACCGCCAGCGCCAGCGCCACCGCCAGCGGCCGCGGCCGCGGCCGCGGCCGCGGCCGGCGGAATTTCCGCTTCCCCTTGCTCTCCTGGCTCTGGTATGACAGCACCTGGCCCGATCGGGGCCACCTGAACAGGGGGATTGTGTCGTGCTGAGGACCACCCGCCGACGCCGGGTACGCGTCGCTTCGCTGCTGGCCGCCTCGGTGGCGCTCGCCACCGTGACGACGGCCGCGCCGGCCGGGGCCGCGCCCCGCTCGACCGGGAGCGACGCCGCCCCGACGGCCGGGCTGAACCTGATGCTGCGCGCCGATCCGTGGAAGGTCGTCCAGACCCGCCGGGCACCGGACGGCACCTGGGACGCCGCCAGGGAGATCCCGCAGTTCGGCGGCTTCCGGTACTGGACGACCGTCGTCGACTCCGGGCGGCTGCGGCTGTTCGGGCTCCGGAGCTCCGGCCCGATGAGCGTGCAGTTCGTCCAGTCGACGCAGCAGCCCGACGGCAGCTGGTCCGCGCCGACCCCGATGCAGGGCCTGGCGGAACTGCCCGTCTCCAGCGAGTACTTCCAGCTGGGCACGGCCGGCGCGGCCATGGTGAACGGCCGGGTCCAGCTGGCGGCGATCGACCCCACGGGCCGGCTCGTCCACACCGTCGAGAACCCGGACGGGAGCTGGCAGCCCTGGGGAGCGATCAGCGCCCCTCCGGGACTCGGCTCGGACAAGTACTTCAGCCTGGCGACGGCCGAGGTGAACGGCGAACTGCACATCGTGGCCACCATGTGGAACGACGGCAGCGTGCTCCACACCATCCGGCACGCGGACGGCACCTGGGCCGGCTGGGGCAACATCATGGGCGCGGCCGGGACCCCCTCCCCCTGGGGCTGGCCGCACGACGTGGTCGCGGTGGGCATCAACGGCGCGCTGCAGGTCGCCGTGGTGAACAACAGCCAGATCGCCGTCTACCACACGATCCGCAACTCCGACGGGAACTGGGCCGGTTGGGGGCCCATCGGCCAGCAGATCCTCACCCAGCCCTTCTACGTGTGCGGCGCCGACGGCGCCAATGTGAACAACGAGCTGCAGCTGCTCTTCGAGACCTGCGCCAACAGCGGCTCGCTCTACCACACCATCCGTCACGCGAACGGCAGTTGGGACCGGGCCGGCTACGTCCAGAGCGCCGTCGACCTCTCCCCCTGGCGGCCCGTCGCGGACGGATCGGCCGTCGGCGGCTGACCGTCCCGGGCCGCCTCCCCGGCCGTCTCCGTGCCGCCGCCCCCGTGCCGCCGTCTCCCGCCCCGGCGCGGGAGACGGCCCCTCACGGGGACCGGCCGGGGTGCGTCGGGGCGCCGCGCGGGATCCGGGCTACTCGTAGCGCAGCGCGTCGGGCCGCATCAGCCGCAGGAGTTGCGGCAGTCCGAGGGCGGTGGTGAGGAGGACCGCGCCGGCCGCGATTCCCGACATGGCCAGCATCGAGCCCCAGTCCACGTTCCACGGGACGCCCGCCGCGTACTGCAGGACCGCCCCCGTCAGCAGGCCGCCGACGGCCGCCAGCACCAGGCCCAGGGCCATCGGGAGCAGCGTCTGCCAGAGCACCGACAGGCCCAGGACGCGGCGGCGGGTGCCGACGGCGTTCAGCACGCCGAGCACGCGGCGCTGTTCCCGGAAGCGCTCCAGCTGGCCGACCAGCAGGCTGAGGGAGACCAGCAGGAGGGTGACCGCCGATCCCGCCGTCAGCAGGCGCTTGACCGCGAGGTAGGTGGGGTCGAGCGTGTTGTCGAGCGGGAACCCGGTGCGGGCCTGCGGGTCGATCGCCATCACGGCGGTGGTCAGCTGCTCCTTGGGGTCCGTCAGGCCGTCGGCGAGCGACACCAGGACGGTCGCCGGCTGTCCGCGCAGCGCCTCGGCCGGCACGGCGGCGGGGGTGAGCAGCAGCAGGCCGGATCCGAGCCGCCCGTTGGGGTCCGCGCCCTCGACGGCGGTGACGGTGGCCGTCACGGCGGGCAGCGGGAAGGGGGCCGGCTCGCCGGCGCCCCGGAAGTAGGCGGCGTGGACGGTCGTCCCGGGCCGGACCGGTTCGGCGTCCGGCCGCCCGGCCGGGCCCTGGACCGCGAAGGCGTCGCCGTCCTTGCAGTCGGGCAGGGTCGCGAAGCCGCGCAGCACCGTGCAGGAGGCGATCCGGACCGAGGGCAGCTGCCAGGACCTGGCCGTCCCGCTCTCCAGGGAGAACTCGGTGTACGCCGCGGTGGCCTTGACCCCGGCGCTGCGCGCCAGGCGTTCGGCGATGCCGTCGGCGGTGGGCGCGCCGCCGGGGAAGGACACCGACTGCTGGTACGGCCCGGCGGCGGGCACGTCCCGGGTGATGCCCTCGTACTGTGCGCCGATGCCGAGGAAGAGCGTCTGCAGGGCGATCGCCCCGGCGATCGCCACCACGACGCCGCTGACCGCCGCGGCAGCCGGTCCCGAGCCCAACTGCAGGCGGCGGGTGGCCAGTTGCCAGGACAGGCCGCCGCCGACGGCCCGTCGGGCGACGGCCTCCACCAGCCACGGCAGGAGGGTGCAGACGCCGATCAGCGTCAGCATCACGCCGGCCGCCACGAGGAGCGATCCGCGCGTGCCGTTCACCGGGTCGAAGAGCGCGAGGGCGAACACCGTCAGGGCCAGGCCGGCCGGCGGCAGCATCAGGCGCCATCCGATCCGGCGCCGGCCGGGGCCGGAGCGGCGGACCACGCCGAGCGGGTCGACGGTCGCCCGGCGCATCGCGAGCAGGGTGACGCCGATGCCCATGAGCGGCACGACCACGGCGATCGCGGCGGCGACGGCGGGCTGCGGTGCGACGTCCTCGGGGTAGAAGCTGAATCCGGCGAGCCGGATCCGTCCGATCGCCTGTCGGCCGATCAGGAAGAGCGCCGCGCCGGCGGCCAGGCCCAGCACCGCGCCCACCAGGGACTCCCCGGCGGCGATCCGGGCGGTCATCCGGCGGTCCGCGCCGCCGAGCCGCAGGGCGGCGAGCCGGCGGTCGCGCCGTTCGCCGCCGAAGCGCGCGGCGGCGGCGAGGAAGACCCCGACCGGGGCCAGCATCACCGTCAGGCCCACGGCGTTGAGCAGGATCAGCTTCGGGTCCATGGATTTGGGTGGTGAGAAGTGGCCGAACTCGGTGATCCGGACGGCGCCGGTGTCCACCGAGAGGCGGTCGCCGCCGAGCACGAAGTCGGCCTGGCCGGGTCCGAGCAGCCCGGCCGGGCCGATGGTGCCGACCACGGGGTGGGGCAGGCGCTCGCGCAGCAGCTGGTTGGCGGGGTCCTTCAGCAGGTCGGCCAGGGCCGGGGAGACGGCCATCTCGCCGGGCTTCGGGTAGGCGGCCACCCCGGGCGGGAGCGCCGCGTTCGGGCCCTCGGGCTGGACGATCCGGCCGCGGACGGGCGTGCCGTGGAAGGTGGTGTCGGCGACGGCCACGAGGACCGTCCGGTCGCCGGGGGTGGGCAGGTCCTCGTCCTGGAAGGTGTCGTTCTGCGTGTACAGGCGCTGGTCGCGGTGGTGCACGATGCCGGGGAAGGAGGCGGTGAAGAGCAGCAGGGCCACTCCCAGGCCGACGCCGCAGGCGGTGAGCAGCAGTCGGCCCCAGCCGTCCCGTCCGCTGGTGACGGCCAGTCGGGCGCCGAGGGCGAGCTGGTCCAGGGCCGGCCGGCGGACCTTCGGGTCGGCGGCGCTCACCGGGCGCCCGCCAGGTCTCGGGTGCGGCCGTCGCGGACGACGACCTCGCGGTCCGCGTAGGCGGCGACCCGCGTCTCGTGGGTGACCAGGACGACGGCCGCGCCGGTCTCGCGCGCGGCGAGGGTCAGCAGCTTCATGACGCGTTCGCCGTTGAGGGTGTCGAGGGCGCCGGTCGGCTCGTCGGCGAACACCGCCTTGGGGCCGGTGATCAGGGCGCGGGCGGCCCCCACCCGCTGGCCCTGGCCGCCGGACACCTCGCCGGGGCGCTTGGCGGCGACGTCGGTGACCTCCAGTCGTTCCAGCCACTCGCCGGCGCGGGCCTCGGCGGCCTTGCGGCGCATGCCGTTCAGGCGCAGCGGCAGTGCGACGTTCTCCAGGCAGGAGAGTTCCGGGACGAGCTGGCCGAACTGGAACAGGAAGCCGAACTCGGTGCGCCGCAGGGCGCTGAGCTCGGCGTCGGTGCAGGTGGTGAGGTCACGGCCCTGGTAGCCGATGGTGCCGCGGTCGGGGCGGGTGATGCCGGCGAGGCAGTGCAGCAGGGTGGACTTCCCCGAGCCGGAGGGGCCCATGACGGCGACGAGTTCGCCGGCGGCGACGGTGAGCGAGGCGCCGGCGAGGGCCGGGGTGAGGCCGAAGGACTTGTGCAGGTCCTGGGCGGTGAGCAGGGGTCCGGCGCTGGTCAACGTGGGGTCTCCGTGAGGCGGGCGGTGAGGTCGTCGAGGCGGGCGGCGGTCAGTTCCAGCCAGCGCAGGTCGGCCTCCAGGTGGAACAGCGCGTGGTCGCAGATCAGTTCGTCGGCGAGGTCGCCGGCGAGCTTGCGGCGGGTCAGTTCGCGCATGGTCCGCAGGTGTTCGGCCCGCTGGGTGTCCAGGACGTCGGCGGCGGAGCGTCCGGTCAGGATGGCGAGCACGACCTTGTGGTAGAGGGTGCTCTGCAGGTACGGCTGCGGGTCCTCCGGCTGGGTGAGCCAGTCGGCGAGGTCGGTGACTCCGGCGTCGGTGATCGCGTACCGCTTGCGGTCCGGGCCGCCGCCGGCCTCCACGCCCTCCACGACGACCAGGCCGTTCTTCAGCAGCCGGGAGAGCGTCGCGTACACCTGCCCGTAGTGCAGGGAGCGGTCGCGCCCGAAGTGCTCGTCGTAGAGGCGTTTGATGTCGTATCCGTGGCGGGGCTGGGCTTCCAGGAACCCGAGGAGCATCTGTCCGAGTGACATGATCAAGGACTATACACACCATGTATACATGGTGTGTATAGCGAGGCGGGCCCCGGCGGTGGGGCCGAGGGAGCCGACCGCACCCGCGAGGGCTGCGGCCGGCGGGCGGTCGGTTCCCGCCCCCGGTCGGTCAGGCGTCCGGCTGGGTGACCGTCAGCCCCCAGTGCACGTCGGGGGCCGACGCCTTCACCCCGACGTGGAAGGACCGGCCCTGCTCGGCCGTCACCACCGCCGAGCCCCTGTCGACGGCCTCGGCCGGACAGGGCACGGTGAACTCCACCGGGGTGGTGTCGCCGTAGTACGGCGTGAAGGTGACCCGCACCTCGCCCGCGCCGCCGCTGCCGCCCCGGCAGCCGACCGTCACGGTGACGGGCGGACCGGCCGTGTAGGCGCCGCCGGTGACCGCCCCGCCGTCACCGATCCAGTCCGGGATCCAGATCAGCCCCTCCTGCCCGGGGTAGGGCAGGATCTCGCCCGTCCCCGGCGTCCCGTGCCCGATCTCCCCGGCCTGTCCGGCCTGTCCGGCCTGTCCGGCGGACGCCGGGACCGCCGTCACGCGATCGCCGCCACCGCCGCGACCGCCGTCGTCCAGGCGAAACTCGCACGCCTCATGGTCATCCCCTCCGTGGTGCCGGGCCCGGGCGTCCCGACGCACCCGCACAGTGTCATCCGGCACCGACAGCACCGCCTGAGTACGGATACTCAAGCGCCGCCTGCGCGGGGCGTGACACCGCGGCGGCGGCAGCGGCGCGCAGCCCGAGGGCCGGGCTGGACAGGACCGGTACGGCGGTCGCGGTCCGCTGCGCGGCGTCCGCCATGGACGCCTGGGCGAGGACGACGGCGTCCGCGTCGACCACGGCCTCGACGGCGGTGGCGATCGCGGTCAGGTAGCCGGCGCGGTCGCCGCTCTCGAACCGGTCCCAGGCGCCGTCGACCAGCGTGGCCGTCACCGTGACCGGCCGGCCGGATCGGGCGGCCTCCTCGTCGACGAGGGCCGTGGTCGGGCCCAGGGTGCCGGCCAGTGCGGCGATCACGGCGATGCGTGTCGCCGCTCGGCCGCCGCCGGGTGCGACGGCGACGGCGGCCGCCGCCATCGGACGGTCGACGCGCAGCACGGGCACTCCCAGCGCCGCGGCCCGGGCCTCCGCGACGCCCCCGATCGTCGAACAGGTGCACAGCACCGCCGCGGCCCCGGCGGCGATCGCCGGGGCGAGAGCCCGGTCGATGTCCCCCGCCACGGCCTCGGGCCCCTCGGCCAGGGCCCTGGCCAGCAGCCCCTCCGACACGACGTGCCGCAGGGGCAGCCCGGGGTGCTCGCGGTCGCGGAGCGCGTCGAAGACGGGGACGTGGACCGGGGAGGTGTGGAGCAGCGCCAGCATGCGCGCGATGCTAGCGGCCCCGGCGGCCGGGCCCCGTCGCCGGGAGGGCGAAGGCCCCGACCCGAGTGGTGCCGATGGCCGACCAGAGCCGCGTGCACCGCCCGGGTCGGCTGCGCTGCCGGGCCGGGGTCGCGCCCACCGCACACCGCCCCGTGCTGCCGGTGGGCCCGGAAGGCAGTTCGGCGGCTCCGGTGCGTCTCCCCTGCCGCAGGACGGTCTCCGGTCACCGGGGCCCGAGCAACGGAGCGAGGCTCCACAGGCCGAATCCGTTAGGCTCAGCCGTCCGGGTCGGCGCCGTCGCCGTCGTAGAGGGGCGCAGTGTCAGAGCAGACGGGGCGGTACAACTACGAACTCCTCGGGGAGAAGCTGTTCCAGCAGCTGTGCAACGCCCTTCTGGCGCACTGCTTCCCTGATATGCAGTGCTTCCCGGTCGGCCACAGCGACGGCGGCCGTGACGCCGTCCTGCCTCGGGACGGTGCGCAAGAGGCGATCTTCCAGGTGAAGTGGACGAGCCGGCCGTTGAAGGACCCGGTGGCCTGGCTGACCCGCACCATCGATCGGGAACGGGCCAACATCGAGCGTCTGGTGTCCGCCGGGGCACGGCAGTACTTCCTGCTGACGTCGATGGCAGGCACCGCCGTTCCCGGGCGCGGCACGATGGACCGGTTCGACGCAGAACTCGCGAAGTATTCGGCGGAGTTCGGACTCGGGATGAGGATCTGGTGGCGGGCGGACATCGACGCGCGGGTGGACGCTGCTCCGGACAGCCTCAAGTTCGCCTACCCCGGCATGCTGACCGGCCACGATCACGTGCGATACCTCATCAGGGGCTCACCTGCCACCGGGGCGCACACACGCCCGTCCTTGATGCGGTCGGATGCCGCCGCGGGGCTCGTCGCCGACCGGTGGCTCCGGCTGGGCCAGGCCGGCGCGGAACCGAGTTCGGGACGGATCGGCCTCGGGCCGGTCGCTGTCGACCTGAAGGCCGAGCACACGACACCCGGCGGCGAGCCGGGAACCGTTCTGGCCTGCCAGCATGTGATCGAGCACGGCGACAACGCGCTGCGCCCCTCCGGACAGCGCACGGAGGCGCCGCAGCACGTCCTGCTGTTCGGCGGCCCGGGGCAGGGCAAGACCACTCTCGGTCAACTGATCTGCCAGGCCTACCGGGTGGCGATGTTCGACGACAACGACCGGCTGCTGCCCGCCCCGACCCGGGACCTGCTGCGCTCCCTGCGCCGCGACCTCACGGAGGCCGGTATCCCCGCGCCGCGCCGCCACCGCTGGCCCCTGCGCATCACCCTGCACGACTACGCCCTCTCCCTTGCCCACCCCGGCCCGGACACAGCCGGCCTGCTGCGGTTCATGGCCCGGCAGGTGGGCCGAGGGGTCACGGAGGCGGACCTTCGGGACTGGCTCCGGGAGTGGCCCTGGCTGCTGGTGCTCGACGGCTTGGACGAAGTCCCCCGGCCCGCACGGGAAACCGTCATGGAGGGCGTCAACGACTTCCTCACCACCGCCCGCTCGGTCGACGCCGATCTGCTGGTGGTGGGCACCACCCGGCCTCAGGGCTACCACGGCGAGTTCCACCCCGGCGACTACACGTCCCTCACCCTCAGCGGGATGACCGCGGACGACGCCCTGCACTACGCCGGCCGGCTCGCCCGGGCCCGGCACCGCACCGATCCCGAGATGTACGCGACCGTGGTGGAGCGGATCACGGCCGCCGCCGCCGACATCACGACCAGGCAGCTCCTGGGCTCCCCGCTCCAAGTGGCGATCATGAGCCTGCTGGTCGAGAAACGGCGGCAACTTCCCCAGAACCGGTTCAAGTTCTTCGAGGCCTACTACAACACCGTCTACACCCGCGAGGCCGAGAAACCGGGCCGAGCGGGTGAGCTCCTGACGGAGAACCAGCATCACATCGACTGGCTGCACCTCCACGCCGGCCTGACGATCCAATCGAAAGAAGCCGTCACCGAACCGTCGGACCCCCTCGTCCTGTCGGAGGACGCCCTGCGGGAGCGCCTGCGCCTCAGGCTGTGCGAGGAGACCGAGGACCCGGCCCGTGCCGAAGCGCTGTCGTCCGAACTCGTCGCAGCGGCCACCGAGCGGTTGGTCCTCCTGGTCTCACCGCGCCCCGGCGCGGTCGGCTTCGAGGTGAAGAGCCTTCAGGAGTACTGCGCCGCCGGCGCCCTCCTGTCGGGGCCCGACGCGGACATCGTCCCCCGTCTCGCGGACCTCGCCACGGACCAGACCTGGTACCAGGCCTGGCTGTTGACCGCCGCCGGCCTGTTCACCGACCACCCCCACCTTCGTGACGAGTTCCTGGTCATGCTCCGCGGCCTGGACAAGCGGGGCCTGTCGGAGATGCTGGTGCTCCCGGGCGCCCACCTGGCGCTCGCGCTGCTGGACGAGGACCTTGCCCGCCAACATCCGCGCCGCCACACGGCGCTCGTCCAGCACGCGGCCGAGCTCATCACCGCCCCCGACACCTTCGAGTACGACTACACACTGACGTTCAACCCGCGCTGGGCCATGCCGAGGACCCTGGCGAGGGCGGCAGAGCACAGTGAACAAGCCCGTACGTCCCTGGAGAACGCCGCCAGGGCCGCACTCGGCGCACAGGGTCTGCCGGCGGTCCACTGCCTTCGGACAATCACCAACTGGGCCCGCGCCGGTGGGTGCCTCCAGCCGGTGGCGCAGGCCCTGCTGGAGTCGGCCACCCAGCACATGGGAGCCGAGCAGCGGGCCGCGGTGCGACTGTTCACCTCCGATGTGCTGGTGGGAGCGGCCCTGCCCGGGCTGGCGGGGTTCAGCCCGACCGGGACCGGTGACCGGACCACCCTGGCGGCCTTCCTCCCGGGGACCGTCGCCGGAGACCTGTCGGCATCCCCCCGCACGGGCGCCGAGGCTGCTGCCTGGCAGTGGGTCGCCGACTGGGCCTCGGAGCTGCCGGTCACGTACGAGCTTGTGGACGGTGTCGCCGTCCCGCTCGTCGACGACGATTCGCTGTGGAACGGCCCGTATCTCATGGACAGCCGCTGGGAGTGGGAGTGGCTGCCTCACGCCCGACGGATCTGCGCCGAGGCGGCCTTGGCGCAGCCCGCGACGGGATGGAGCATCGCGCGTGCCCTCCAGGCGGCCCTGGGCTGGATCGCGTCCTGGGACGTCGCGCTCGAACCCTCGGTGCGGGGCATCACCTGACGTCCCCGTCCAGGGTGCCACTGCCGGTCCCGGCCCTCGTGACGCCGTTTCCCGGACTCCGTCCGGGTCAGTGCTGTCCGGACGGCTGCCCGCCGGCCTGGGACGGGATGTACCGGGCCCACCGCCTACGGTGCCAGCGGACGTACTCCAGGCCGATCTCGTGGTGGGGGTCGGTCTCCAGGCGCTGCCGCGCCGTGCCCGTCACCGTTTCCACGACGCGCAGGTCGTCGGTCAGGTACAGGCCGCCCTGGTCGAACTGCGTGTGGCAGTTCGGGCACAGGCACAGAACGTTTCCGGTGTAGTCGGGGCCGCCCTTGCTCAGCGGGCGAATGTGGGCACCTTCGCTGATCGCCCCGCGCGGTCCCGGGATGCTCAGGATGCTTCCGCACATCTGGCACCGGTTGCCGTACCAGCCCTTGACGTCCTGGACGACCGCGTCGTCACGCCTGACCCGGCCCTTCCTGTCCCGCACTCCAGCGGCGGGCGGACCGGCGGTGGGGACAGCTCTCGGTGGGACGAGCTCTCCCGGTGGCATGGCCTCGGGCGACCCGGTCGCGGCCCGGATCTTCCCACCGATCCCGTCGAGGATGCCGCCGACGAGGGCCAGGGCGTCGGGGCAGAGCAACCGTGCCCGGTCCCGGCCGGAGCGGGCGACCAGGGACCACGCCGCTTCGACGTGGCCGCCGGTGATCACGTCCGTGTCCTCGGCGAGGGCAAGTGCTGCCGCGATCCGGTGCGTGTGGGCGTCCAGTCGGACGAACTGGTCCTCCGGCAGGAACTCCTGGTCGTCGAAGCGGGCGGCGCAGAGCTGGACCGGCCAGAACTTCTCGGCGGCCTCGTCCGTCATCGTGAACCGCACCTCCCGGTGCACCAGGCTCCCGTGGATCCGGACGAGGTCCTCGACGGCCCGTGCTGCCGCTGCCGCCGCCCGGTGGTCGGGGAGCGTGGCTCCGGGGTCTTCCCCCTTCCGGCGGAACAGCAGGAACCTGCTGGAGGAAGGCGCTTCCGTCTGCGCGGTGTACCTCCAGTCGCTCGCCGGCATCTCCCACAGCACCCCCACCTTGGGGGCCTCCTCCGCGACGCCCCGGGACGAGCGGCGCCGGCGTTCGAGATTGCGGTACTCGTCGCCGTCCCAGGCTGTGCGCAGCGCGTAGGCGAGGGAGTCGTCGGAGGAGGCCCTCGACGGGCCGTGTTTGACGGGGCTGCCGGTGAGCAGCAGGGAGAAGCCGCTGCCGGGCCGGGCACTGCGGGCGGCTCGGCTCGAAGCCGCCCGGAGCCTGCTGGTGGTGGTGACGTCGTGGTGGCGGGTGAGCCGACGGAAGCGGCTGGGGTCCATGCCGACCGCGGCCAGGGCCGTGACGAGCGGTGGCCGGGCGTCTTCGGCCAGGAAGGCTCCCCACACCAGGCAGGGCCACTCCATGGGGCCGACGGGCAGGGTCGCCGAGGGGGCCACAGCGGCGGCCCACCAGCACAGGGCCGCCGCGTAGGCGTCCTCGGTGTGGACGCCGCCGTGCAGCCCTGCCTGCCGTGCGACATCCCCCAGCGGACCGCGCATCACCACACCGGACACCGTGCCCCCGCCTGTCTGTCGTGCCGTCGAGCCTGGTGATCGTCTATCACCCGCCACTGACAGAAGCCGTCCGGGTAGCGGCCAAGGGGGTCAGCGCACCTTGTCCAGCGCACGGGCGGTGAGCTGCAGGGCGAGATCGATGGTCTCCTCGTCGCGCAGCGGGCAGTTCACCGCATACTTGTGACCGTCCTTGACCTCGCGGAGTTCGACGCGGGGGTCGTCGATGTCGGCCACGTCCTGCGGGGTGAGCCTGAGGGTGAGGCCCGCGTTGATCGCATTGACGTACGCGACCGCCCCGAAGCGGCGCTTGCCGGCGTCGCGGACCATCACGTAGTTGGACAGGCCGTCCTTGGTCCGCTCCGAGGTGCCTGCTTCGACCTCGACCCCGCCGAGCTCGCGCGCACCGGTCAGGTAGGCCAGCACCCGGCCGGCGATCTCACCGGTGCGCGCCCGGCCCTGGACCAGCGCCTCGGTCCCCGGCCAGGTCGTGACCTCCGTGGGCACCTCGGCGGCCACTTCGGCGGCCATGTCGAAGTCCTCGGCGACTGTCTCCCTCATCAGCAGCAGAAAGCGGCTGATCTCCTCCGGAGTGCCTTCCAGCAGCCTCATCACGACCTCCTTCGTCTCGAAGCGCTGCACGCCCGGCACGAACAGCCGCTCCACAACACCCGCTCCAGCGAAGCCATCTCGCATGCACACCATAGAGCAGTCAAAGCTTTAGCGTGCACAGGTTTTTATAAGAGATTCTCCATCATGTGCACGATGGCGCAGTGGTGATGAGGCCCGTACGCGACGGCACGACCGGCTCCGCGTGGGTGAGCGGGCCTCACGGAACCCTCCGCCCCGGCCGGGCCCCGTCGCCGGGAGGGCGCCGGGACGGGGGCGCCGGGGCGGGGTGTCAGGGGTGGGGGTGGCTGGGCCGGATGCCACGGTGCGGGTGCAGCGGACGGGTCGGGCGGCGAGGTTGTGGAGATGGACACCGTCATCGTGCTCGAACCCGATACGCCGACCAATGTGCGGATCCTCGGCCCCGACCGCGGGCCGGCGGACCCCGGGAACCCGGTGCGTCTGGCGCACTGCGCCCCCGCGGAGGCCTCCGGCGCCTGCGGCCCCCTGACGCTGTGCGGCCTGAGCACCTCCGACATGACCCTGGCCCCTCGCCGCTCCCCCGCGCCCGGCGGGCCCCAGTGGAACGCCTGCGGGGCGTGCCGCGAGGCCGAGGGGGGCGCGGTGGCCGCCGGTGCCGGGCCGGCGCGCGGGTTCAGGGGGCTGTGAACAGTCCGGGGAAGGACGGGGCCAGCCAGGGCCGGCGGCCCCAGGCGAGCACCTTGCCGCGGGCGATGGCGCCGGCGGTGGAGCAGCGGCCCAGGGCGAGGAGGAAGAACGCCACCGGCTCGACGAGGATCGTGCAGTCGGGGCGGCGGGGCGGCTCCTGGCTGACCGCGACGGCGCCGTCGGTGAAGGTGACCGCGAATCCGCCCGCACCGCGCAGCCGCAGCCGGTAGCAGGCGCTGTGGCCGGCCGCGGTGCGGGCGTCCGCCACCAGGGGCATGGCCGTTCGCAGGAACGGCATGGTCAGCCCGACGCGTTGCCGGTCGATCGGGTGGGGCCGGCCGAGCGCGACGGCGACGTCGTAGAGGTGGGCCAGCATGTGGGTCAGCAGGTAGGCGCCGAGGGTGTCCAGGTCCATCGGGCCGAGCGGGGTCAGCATCGGCTCGGTGCCGGTGCGCGGGCCGGCCGCCGCCGCGAACTCCCCTGCCTGGCGGGCGATTTCCTCGGCGAGTACGGCCGGGTCGCGTTCGGGTCGCGCGGCCAGCGAGACCTCGTTGGCCGCGGCCAGCGCGCCCGGGGTGCCGTCCCCGTACGGGCGTTCCTCCCCGGCGGCGAGGGCGGCCATCAGTTCGTTGGCCATCGCGAGGTGGGCGGCGGCCTCGGCGACCGTCCACTCGGCGCCGGGGATGCGGATGTCGCCGCGGCAGTCGGCGAGCAGGGGGACGGCTTCGTCGCCGACCGCGGTGACGGCCTGGAGGAGCGCTGTGCGTGTGGCGGAGGGAGAGTGTTGGGGGAACGTCATGGTGGTGAGACTGGTCGACTCCCGCACCGCTGTCCAGCTCCCTGACAGGGCCGGGGGAACGGGTGTTCCTGTCGGCCGGCGGGCGGGCGGACCGCGGGTTGGACGGCGGGCGGGCGGCGGGCGGACGTCAGCCGCCGTCCGCGGCGGGTCCGGCGCCCGGCGGGCGGTCGCGGTCGGGCCACACGGTGATGTGGTCGTGTTCGAGGACCAGTCGCACGCGGTGCGCCAGGCCGAGGGATTCCGTGAAGTCGCGCGGCAGTTGGAGCCGGCCGACCCGGTCCAGCACCGTGTACTCGACAGGTGCGCCGTCGCCGTCGCCGTCGCCGTCGGCGGCCGCAGGGCCCCGCAGCACTTCGGTGGAGGTGCGCCCGTCGCGGATCCGTACCGTGCGGCGGACCTGGTCGGCCACCAGGGCGTCGTGGGTGACGATCAGGACGGTGGTGCCCAGTTCGCTGTTGGCGGTGCGCAGGGCGGTGAAGATCTCCTGCGAGGTGGCGGTGTCCAGTTCGCCGGTGGGTTCGTCGGCGAGCAGCAGGCGGGGTTCGTTGGCGAGGGCGACGGCGATGGCGACCCGCTGCTGTTCGCCGCCGGAGAGCGCGGCGGGGGTGCGGTCGGCCGCCTGGGCGATGCCCATCAGGTCGAGCAGTTCGGTGGCCCGGGCGGCGCGGCGGCGGCGCGGTACGCCGGCGTAGCCCATGGGCAGTTGGACGTTCTCGCGGGCGGTCAGGTAGGGCAGCAGGTTGGCGGCGGTCTGCTGCTGGATCGTTCCGACGGTGCGGCGGCGGTAGGCGGTGCGTTCGCGCCGCTTGAGCGCGCCCAGGTCGGTGCCGTCGACGGTGGCGGTGCCGGCGCTGGGGGTGTCCAGGCCGGCGAGGATGCCGAGCAGGGTGGATTTGCCGGAGCCGGAGGCCCCGACCAGGGCGGTCAGTTCGCCCTCGCGCACGGTCAGGTCGAGTCCTTGCAGGGCCTGGACCTCGACGCCGCCGCGGGCGGTGGTGCCGGTGCGGTAGATCCGTACGAGGCTCTCGCAGTGGACCATGGGCCGGTCGGTCCCGGCGATGGGTCGTGCGTTCTCACGGGTGGTCACAGGGCCTCCCCCAGTCGTAGGACGGCGCCCAGGGCGCGGCGGCGGGCGATCGCGGTCTCCAGGGCGCCGGCCGCCGTCACCAGCACGGTCAGGGCGAGGCCGAGCGCCGTGGTGGTGGTCCAGTCGGTGTGTGCGGCGGGTTCGAAGGGCGCTCCGGTGAGCGCTTGCAGCCGCAGGCCGGGGCCGAGTGCCCCGGGCAGCAGCAGGCCCAGGGCGGTGCCGCCGGCCGCGGCGGTGAGCAGCAGCGGCAGCGGGTGCAGCAGTTGCAGGGCGAGTACCGAGCGGCCGGTGAGCCCCAGGGTGCGCAGGTAGGAGGTGACGCGGGCGCGTTCGGTGGCGCTGAGGAGGAGGTCCAGGACGAAGGCGCCGAGGGCGAGCAGCAGGGCGAGTGCGGTGGTGACCTGGAAGGCGAGCTGGACCGAGCGGACCAGTCCGTCGGTGCGCAGGGCTTCGAACTCCGCGGCGTGGTCGAGCAGTTCGACCCGCGGGCCGGTCCTGCCGGTGGGGGCGAGCTGCGGGGTGGCCGCGGTGCGTACGGCGGCCCGGTCCAGTGGTGGGGCGCCGGCGGCCGGGTGGAGCAGGAGTGCGGAGGGGTGGCCGGGCTGTGCGGGCAGGCGTTGTGCGGAGGGGCCGGTGAACAGCAGCAGGGCGCCGGGGCGCGGCCCGTTGCCGAGGACCGGTCCGAGGACCGGGTCGCGCAGGGCGTCCTCGGGCAGGGCGCCGATCACGTGGACCAGGACGCGGCTGGTGCCCAGGGCGGACAGTTCGAAGGTGCCGTCGGGGAAGCGGGCGGCCAGGGCGGGGTCGGCCAGGGCGGTGAGCAGCGGTTCGGTGGGGTTCTCGCCGGTCTGCCGCACCGGTGCGTCGGCCCCGTCGGCGGCCAGCAGGGCGCGGGCGAGCGGGGAGGAGGGGCGGGCGGCGGACAGGGCGGCGGCGTCCAGTCCGACGAGCTGGGCGCCGGGGAAGGTGGTGCCGTCGTCCTGCGAGGTGAGTTCGCCGCTCGCGCCGGTGACGGTCACCTGGTGGCCGACGGTGGGGACGTGGGAGAGGTCCTCGGGCAGTCGGTCGCGCGGTCCGACCAGGGCGAGCGGTGCTCCGCCGGTGCGCCAGTCGGCGCTCTGGGCGCGGCTGTCGGTGACGGTGCGCGAGATCCCGGCGCCGAAGACGCCGTAGCCCATGGCCAGCGTCAGGACCAGCAGGGCGAGTGCGGCCGTGCCGGTGTGCCGGCCGGCCTGGGCGAGTGCCACCAGCGGGACCGGGCCGCGCGAGCGGCGCGCCCAGTGGGCGGCCCGGCGCAGCAGCGGGGGCAGCAGGCGGAGCAGGACGAGCGCCGCGACCAGGGCCAGCAGGACCGGGGTCAGGGCGAGCGGGAGGTCGAGGCCGGAGCCGGCGAGGGCGCCGCGGGTGCGCAGCGCGGTCAGGGCGCCCGCGGCGAGCAGCAGGGCCAGGGCTTCCAGGACGAGGCGGCGCGAGCGTGCCGGGGGCCGGGTGCGCGGGGCGCTGGTGAGCAGGGTGGCGGCCGGTGCGCACCAGACCAGCAGGGCGGCGGCGGCCGCCGGCAGGGCGGATCCCAGGGCGGTGCCCTGGGGCGTGGTGGCGCGGGCGATCGCCCAGCCCGCGGCGGCGCCGGCGCCGACCGCGACCGCGGCCTCGGCCAGCAGGCGGCCGGCGATCCCGGCGGTCCCGGCGCCCCGGGAGAGCTGGAGGGCGAAGGCGCCGGCCCGGCGGCGGGCGCCGAGCCGTGCGGTGGCGACGGCGGTGGCCACGACCACGGCGAGCAGTCCGACGAGCGCGAAGCCCTGGAGCTGTTGGGCGCGTCCGCGTTGGGCGGCGTAGGCGTCCAGTTCGGGCGTGAGCCGGTCGGTGACGGCGATCTTGGGCACGATCTGGCCGGCGAGTGTGCAGAGGCCGCCGGATTCGTCCCCGCAGCGCTGGGCGGTGTCGGCGGCGCGCAGTCCGGCGAGGGCGGCGCGCAGTTCGGCGGTCCCCGTGGCGGTGGCGGCGGGCCCGGACCGGTCGGTGGCCACGGGCAGGTCCCAGGCCAGTTCGAGCGGTACGGTGCCGCGGCCCGCGACCTGTTCGATCCCTTCGGCGCTGGTGAGGAGTTGGCCGACCAGTTGCTGGCCGGTCTCGGCCGGGACGGTCCAGGGGGCGACGAGCATCGGGAACTGCTGCCAGAGGCGGTCGGCGCCGTGGTCGGTACGGAAGACGCCGACCAGGAGCACCGGGGTGGACCAGCCGGTACCGGTCAGGCCGAATCGCTGACCCGTCGTCAGGCCGAGGCGGTCCCTGGTGGTTTCGGAGACCGCGACCTCGACCGCGGGCGGCTGTCCGGGCGGGGCCGTCGGGTCGGGTGCGGGTTGCCGGGGTGCGCGGCCCTGGACGTACTCGACCGGGCCGTGGGCGTCGTCGGGCTGGGCGTGGACCAGGCTGAGCCCCGGGGGCCGGCCGTAGGGGGTGGGGACTCCGGGCCCTTCCGCCACGGCGGCGGGGGCGCTCACGCGGCCCTTCGGTGTGCCGAGCGCGGCGGCCAGTCGCGGTCCGGCGGCGGCGCGCACCGCGTGGCCGGCCCGGTCGAGGTCGCGGTCGAGTGCGCCGGGGGCGATCCGGGGCCTGGACGGCAGCGGGACGGTGGTGGACGTGGCGGTGACCAGCGGGCCGGACAGCTGGGCGCGGGCGACCCGGTCCGCGAGCGCGCCGGCGGCGAGGCGGTCGAAGCGCGGCGGCCAGCTCAGCGGGATCGCCGTGAGCAGGACGGAGAGCAGCGCCAGCCCGGCCGCCACCGGCCAGGCGATCCGCGCCTCTCGTCGGATCAGGCGCAGTGTCAGCATGCGGGGCTCCCGCCGTCGAAGCGTCCGTTGCGGGGCGGGGTGCCAGGCGCGAGGCCGAGCGGAGTGCGGGGCTGGGTGCCGGGCCCGGGGGCGCGCCCGCGGCCGGGCGCGAGGCCGGGCCCCGTCCCGGGCCGCCGTCCTGGCGTCGGGCTCATCCGTCCTCCCCCGCGCGCAGGGCCCGGACCAGGTCGACCCTGGCCAGCAGCCGGGTGAGGACCAGGACCGTGAGGGCCAGCAGCAGGCCGCTGGCGAGCGTGGTGAGCGCGGCGGCCGGCCGGCCCGGGGCGGTGGCCAGGGCCGGGAAGACCGGGCCGGAGCTGTCGTCCAGCACGGTGAGCGGCAGCAGCAGGGCCGTCAGCAGCAGGCCCAGCAGGCCGCCGAGCAGCACCGGGGGCACCGTCACCGCCACCTGTTCGGCGCGCAGCATCGCCGTCAGTTCGCCGGTCCGTGCGCCCAGGGCGCGCAGCACGGCGAACTCCCGTTGCCGGGAGCGGGCCGCGCCGACCGCGTGCAGGGTCAGGGCGGTCACCGCGAAGAGCGGGGCGGTGGCCATGACCAGCAGCCAGGCGCAGCGCAGTCCGGCCCGGAATGGGTCGTCGGCCAGGTCGGCGGCGAGCCGCTGTGCGCTCTGGGCGCGGCCGAACGCGCTGTGGCCGTCGACGGCGGCCCAGGTGGCGGCGGGGTCGTCGCTGGCCAGCCACCAGTGGGTGTCGACGGGCGGCGGCGCGCCGGTGAGCGCGCGGTTGGCGGCGAGCGCGGGCAGGTCCAGCAGCAGGTGGCCCTGGCCGCGGCCGTAGCCGGGCAGGGCGTCGACCTCCCCGGTGATGCGGACCTTCTGGTCGCTGTCGCGGTCGCGGTCCCAGGTGAGCCGGATGGTGTCGCCGACCTTGGCGTTCACCGCGTCGAGCAGGGTGCGGTCGGCGATCGCGGACAGGACGGGCGGGGCGCTCCCGTCCGGGGTGCCGGTCGGGGGGCGCACGGCGAAGTACGTGTCCAGGGCGGCCGGGTCCAGGGCGTTCGCGGGGTTCTGGGAGCGCAGCACCGCGTGCAGGAGGCCGGGTCCGCGGCTGTGCCAGGTGCAGGCGGTGGCCCGGTCGTCCTGGGCGCCGCCGTCGAGCACCGAGGTGGGCCGGGCGTCCGGGGCCGGGTCGCCGGCGGGGCAGCCGAGTGTGGTGGGGCTGACGAAGGGCGCGCCGGAGCGGACCCAGGACCGGTCCGGTCCGAGGGCGAGGTCGGTTCGCCGGTCGCCGGTGACGGCGCTGATCCGTGGCAGGTCCAGCTCCAGGGTGGTGCGCCGGGCCAGGGGGCCGGGGAAGCGGACGCCGACGCGGCCGAGGGTCAGCGGGTAGCTGCGCCGGCCGCCGTCGGCCAGGTTCACGGTCAGCGGGTGGGGGCGGCCGTCGGCCGTCAGCGGGAGGGTCAGCTGCTCGGTCAGCCCGTCGGCGTCCTGGATCCACAGCAGCAGGCTCGGGCCCTGGTCCGGCGGTGCGGGGTCGGCGGTGGCCTGGACGGTCAGCTCCAGGGCGGTCGGCTCACCGGGGATCGCGAGCCCCTGGGCGGGCGCGGCGGTCAGCGGGGCCAGCAGCGCCGGTGCCGGGCGGTCGGCCTGGTCGGGGCGCAGGGCCGGCAGGGCGCCGGAGGCCGCGGCGGCGGCGGTGTCGACGGCGACCGTCCGGACCACGGCGCTGCCCACGTAGGCCGACTGGTCGGCGACCGGGGTGAGGGCCGTGACGCCCGGCAGCGCGGCCAGTGCGCCGTGCCGCTGCGCCGCCGCGCCGGTCACCCCGGACAGCCGCAGGTCGGCGCCGACGGTGAAGGCCGCCCGGTCGCGGTCGCCGGCCGGCAGTGCGGCCAGGACCCCGGCGGCCAGGCCGGAGCAGGCCACGGCCAGGAGCGTGACCAGGACCGGGACCGCCTGGCGGCCGGCGTCGCGGCTCAGCCGCCAGGCGCCCAGTGGCGCGACCAGTCCGCGGGAGCGGGCGGCCGCCCGTTCCAGCAGCCGCCCGGCCGGCGGCAGCGCCCGCAGCGCCAGCACCGCGCCGGCCACCGCCATCGCCGCCGGGGCGAGCACCAGGACGGGGTCGACTCCGGTGTCGAAGCCCGCACCCGCGTCGGGCACCACCACGCCCTGGTAGTGGCGCAGTTGGAGGAAGCCGAGGACCGCCACGGCGAGCAGCGCCAGGTCCGCTCCGGCCCGCTGCAGGCCCGGTCGGCGCGGGCGGCGCCGGCGCAGCGCCTGCCGGGCGTGCGGGTCCCAGGCCTGCCGGGCGAGCGGCAGCAGCAGGGCCGTGCCGTGCACCGCGAGCGCGAACCCGGCGGCCCACCAGGCGGTTCGGCCGTCGGCCGCGGTCAGGCCGTGCGCCCCGGCGCCGCGCAGGACGGCGGCGAGCAGCGGCTCGACCAGCAGCAGCCCGCAGGCCGCCGCCGGCACGGCGGCCACCGCCCACTCGCCGGCCGCCACCGCGAGCAGCCGCGCCAGGCCGGCGCCCCGGGAGCGCTGGAGCGTCTGCTCGACGGCGACCGCGTCGGCCAGCCGACGGGCCGTCAGAATAAGGACCACCGAGGCGAGTACGGCGATCAGGGCGAGCGGAACGGCGATCTCGGCCCTGGCGGCCAGGGCCGGCACCGCCTGGCCGTCGACCGCGGCGGGCAGCGCGCTGCGCACCCTGGTGTCGGCCAGGGGCGGGGCTGCGCCGCGGTAGACCGAGCGGGCGGTGTCGGAGCCGGCGAGGACGGCCACCCGGTCGCGCAGCGCGGCGAGTTCGGGCAGGCTCGACCGGCCGGTGTCGGGCAGGGCCAGCCAGACGGCCTGGGTGCGGCTGCCGAACGTGGGCAGGGCCGTCAGCTGGGCGCCGTCGGCCAGCAGCAGGGCGCGGTCCGCGCCGTCGGCGCCGGCCAGGCCGTTCCAGAAGGCGTCGGCGGCCGGGTCGGGGCGGTAGACGCCGGTCACGGTGAGCGTGAGCGGGCCGCCGGTGGCGGGGTCCGGGACGACCGCGGTGCTGCCGCTCGCCAGGCCGAGGCGGTCGGCGACGGTCTCGGGGAGGGCGACGCGCAGGGCGTTTCCGGGGACGTCGGCGGGGGCGGCGGAGGACGCGGTGGGGGACGCGGGGGCGGGGGCGGCGTCCGGCCAACTGCCGCTGCTCAGCCGGGCGTAGCGGCCCGGGTCGGGCAGTGCCACCGGGAGCCCGGGCAGCCCGGTTTCGGTGGCCTGCCGGCGCGCGGCGAGCGGCAGCGGCAGGTCCACGGCGATACCGGCCCGCAGGGCGGTCTCGGAGCGGAAGGGGACGCCGGCCATCGCCCGGACCAGTGCCGTGTGCACCGCCCGGTCGGCCGCGGGCAGGCCCTGCGCCGTCCAGCGCGCGGACACCTCCACCGACCGGCCGGCGTCGGCGGCGAGGCGCTGGCGCACCCCGGCCGCGGCGGCCGACCGGGCCAGCCCGGCCACCGCGGACAGCACCGCCGTCGCGACCAGGATGCTCACGGCCACGGCCGCCAGCACCGCACCGTGCCGCCCGATCCGGCGCCCGACCCCCGCCAGCACCATCCGCCACTCCCCTCGGCGCCCTTCGTTCGACTCCGGGGCGCACGTCACGGGACCACTTGCGGCCCAGAGCTGAGGTTCTATCACAACGAACCATCAGTGGTCTGTACCAATCAGGTCACGGTCCTTCCCGTACAACCCGAACCGCCCCTGCCGTGTCGAACTGCCGCGGGGAGGAGGAACGACGGGGCAGGGCGGAGGAACACGCCGCCGGACTCCGAGGAGTCCGTCAAGGGAGGGGCCGCGGGAGGACCTGCCGGCCCGACCGGGGAAATCGCATGGGAGGGAGCGGAGTTGTCCATGGGGGGGGAAGTGTCCGGGGGATGGAGGGCGTGGCCGGTGGCGACACTCCCACGGCGAGACCCTCGCCCTGCAGGCACCGGCACCGGGCGCTGTCGGGCGCGCGGGCCAGCCTCACTACCTGTCCAGTCGACCGGTGCGTCATGCGCGAGGGGGCGCATTGCCCCCGATCGGGTGGTCCGGCCGTGCTTCGCACGCCGGTGGCCCGGGCGGGGCCGGATAGTGGAGCGGTCGCCGAGGCACGGGCCCGGCGTCCCTTCGTCCGGGAAACCAGAGGTGTACCGCCATGCCCACGTCCGCAGCCACCGACCGTGTCGGGCTCGTGTTCTCACTGTTCGACGCCGACGGGAACGGTGTCCTCGAACCCGCCGACTTCGACCTGATGGGCAGCCGCGTCGTCGCGGCGCTCCCCCGGGCCGGCGAGGACGCCAAGAACCGGCTGCTCGACGCCCTGCGGCACTACTGGCACACGCTGGTGACCGAGCTGGACACCGACGGCGACGGGCGGATCAGCCCCGAGGAGTTCACCGCCGTGGTGCTCGACCCGCAGCGCTTCGACGCCACCATCGACGAGTTCGCCCGCGCGCTGTCCACGCTGGGCGACCCGGACGGCGACGGCCTGGTCACCCGCCCGGACTTCCTCGCCCTGATGACCGCGATCGGGTTCGGCGACCGGAACATCACGGCGCTGTTCGACGCGTTCGGCCCGGTGGACGGCGACCGCGTCCCGGTCGCGGTCTGGGCGGAGGGCATCCGCGACTACTACCGCCCCGAGAAGACCGGCATCCCCGGCGACCACCTGGTTCCCGGGGCGGCCCGGTGACCCCGGTCGTCCACCAGGGCGCCGGCCCGGGGCCGGCGCCCGCCACCGGGCGGCCCGCGGTCGGGCTGGCGGTGGGCCGGGGCACCGGCCCGGAGCTCGCCGCCGTCTTCGAACGCGTCCTGGGAGTGCTCACCGCCGACCACCCGACGGGGGTGCGGATCGTGCGCTCCCCGCGCCTCTACCACTCCTACGTCTCGCTGCGCGCGCACGGCGGCCCCGCCGGCATCCAGGAGCTGACCGGGCAGGACGCGGAGCACTACGAGCGGTTCTGCCGCGACCTGGCCGCCGGCGGCACCACCGCGGTCTTCCGCACCGCGATCAACGCCCAGTCCCTGTACCTGGTGCGCCGTCGCCTGTGCGCCGTCAAGGTGGACCTGTTACGGGCCGGGGAAACGTCCCTGCTGCTCGTCCGCGACCAGGCCCAGGGCTTCTACACCGGGGAGAACCTGCACACCCCGGGAGCGGTCACCCGCACCCTGTCCTTCAGCCGGGAGACCACCGGGACCGTCGTGCGCCACGCCCTGGAGCGGGCCCGGCGCGAATGGCCCGACGGGCGGATCGACCGCATCGTCATGGCCTACAAGTTCCACCTCCTGGACGGCGCGTTCGACACCTGGGTCGCCGGGATCGCCGAGCGGCTGGGCGTACGGATCGAGGTGTTCCAGCCCGACACCGTCAACCGCAACCTGATCACCCACGGCCTGCCGGAGCGCACGCTGCTGATCGCCGGGAACGAGTGGGCGGACATCATGCACGTGGTCCTGCTGGACCGCTTCGGCGCCCAGCGGCAGGAGAGCCGCTGCACGGAGAACGTCTGCCTCGACCCCGGCGCGGCCGGGCTGGTCGAGTACCAGACCGTGCACGGCTCCGCCGACGACCTGGCCGGGCGCGACCTGGTCAACCCGGTGGCCACGGTCCGCGCCGCCGCCCTGGTCGCCGAGCGGCACGCCGGCGTCCCCGGCGCCGTCCGGGCGGTCGAGGCCGCCCTCACCGCCCTGGACGACAAGGACGTGCGCACCCCGGACCTCGGCGGCCGGCACTCCACCACCGCGGTGGTGGACGCGCTGGTCGACGTCCTCGACCCGCCCGGTGCCGCCGCCGCGGGTTCCACGGCCCTGGTGGGCGAGCCGTGACCGGCCCGGCGGGAACGGCCCTGGTGGTGGTGGACCTGCAGAACGACTTCTGCGCCGGGCCGGTGGCCAGGGCCCGCTTCGGCGGCGACGGCGCCGTCCTGGAGGCCGTGGTCGCCAACAGCGTCCGGGCGGTGGACCGGGCCCGGCGCGCGGGCGTGGAGGTGGTGTTCGTCCGCTTCCTCGGCGACGTCGTCCACCAGGGCGCGGCCTGGCGCGCGCGGGACCGGCGCCTCGGCAAGGAGCCGAAGTGCCTGGAGGGCACCTGGGGGGCGGAGTTCCACGGGGTGGCCCCGGCGCCGGGCGAACGGGTCTTCACCAAACGGGCCCGCTTCGACGCCTTCCTCGGCGAAGGCCCGGGCGAGGACCTGGAGGAGCACCTGCGCGCGGGCGGCACCGGGCACCTCGTGCTCGCCGGGCTCTACGCCGACGTCTGCGTGGACTCCACCGCCCGCACCGCCTTCCAGAAGGGCTTCCACCTCACCGTCCTGACGGACTGCACCACCTCCCTGCACCTGCCCTGCGACGACGTCCTGCGGTTCATGCGCGTCCTGTACGGCGCCCGCACCACCACCGGTGACGACCCCGCGGCCTGGACGGCGCCCGAGCACGGGGAGGAAGCGTGCGCGCCGTAGCCGGGCGGGCCGCGGCCGGGCAGACCGTGGCCGGGCGGGCCGTGGCCGGGCGGGCCGACGGCGCCACCGCCGCGGCCCCGGCCCGCGGCGTCGCCTCCGGGGTGGGCCGTACCGCCCTGCTGGTCGCGGCCGCCCGCGCCGTCGAGACCCACCGCCCCGACGCCCTGGCCCGCGACCCGCTCGCCGAGCTCTTCGTCCGCGCCTCCCCCGCCTCGGCGCACTGGCCCCTGCGCCCCGAGCAGGTCCCCGGCGGGGAGGCCGACCCGCTGTGGGGGCGCCTCGGGCGCTACTTCGGGCTGCGCACCCGGGTCCTGGACGACCACCTGCTGGCCGCCGTACGGGCCGGCACCCGCCAGATCGTCCTGCTGGGCGCGGGCCTGGACTCCCGGGCCTACCGGCTCGACTGGCCGCCCGGCTGCGTCCTCCACGAGATCGACACCGACGAGGTGCTGGCCTTCAAACGGACGGTCCTCGACGCGGCCGGCGCGGCTCCCGCCGCCGAGCGCCGCCCCCTGGCCGCCGACCTGCGCGCCGACTGGGCCGGGCCGCTGCTGGCGGGCGGCTTCGACCCGGCGGCGCCGACCGCGTGGCTCGCCGAGGGGCTGCTGCTCTACCTCCCCGCCGGGGCCGAGCGGCGCCTGATGGCCACCGTGCACCGGCTCAGTGCGCCCGGCAGCACCCTCGCCTACGAGCTCAAGGACGTGGCCGCCGAGCCGCCGGCCGTGCGCACGTCCCCCGTGTACGTCGCGGCCCGGCAGCGGCTCGGCATCGACCTGCGCGCCCTCTTCGACGCCGATCCCCGCCCCGACTCCGCCGCCCGACTCGCCCGCCGGGGCTGGACGGTGACCGTGCGCAGCCCGTACGACTTCACCGCCGTGCACGGCCGCGGCCCGCTGCCGGAGCCGAACGACGCGCTGGCGGCCAACCGCTGGGTCTTCGCCGCCCGCCCGGGGCCGTCGGGAGGCGGGGAGGCCTCGGGCGCCGGTCCGCGCCGGCGGACGCCCGTTCCGGGGCCCCGGTGAAGGCGGGCCTTCGAACGCCGTCGCCGGCCCGTGGGGGGGCCCCGGGGGGGGGGGCCCGGGGCCGCGCGGGAGGAATGGGCGGGGGGACCGCCCCCAGCCGCGCCCCCCGGGGCGCCCCCCCCGGGGCCCCCAACCGCCGCCCCCGGGGGGGCCCCCGGGCCCCCCGGCCCCCCGGGCCCCGCACGCCACTGGGACCTGTCCGCGGTC
>NZ_JBSHBN010000102.1:0-1320 GCF_053612025.1 Kitasatospora sp. NPDC054768 | reverse complement strand
GGGCGCCGCCCCCCCCCGGCCCCCGCCGTACCGGGGCCCCGGCTACCCCCGCCCCACCTCCCCCCGCCCCCCCCCGGCGGGCCCCCCCGGCCCCGCACCGCCCGGGCCCGCACGGGAGAATGGGCCGGGTGACCAGCACTCAGCCGCTCCCCCGGGGCCTCACCGCCCTGATCCCCGTCGCTCCCGCACCGGCCACGCCCGGTGAGCGGGCGGCCTCCCAGCTCCTCCACCTGCGCAGCGTGGAGGTGCCCCTGCCGCTCCTGGTGGCCGCCGCGGAGCTGATCGCCCCGCAGCTGGAGAGCGAGGACCCGGTCACCCGCGAGGCCGCCGAGGCCGTCCAGGCCCGCCTGCGGGCCGTCATCGCGCAGGCCGCGCCCGGGCGGTAGCGGGCGGCCCCGTCCCCGGCGTGCCGCGGGCCGGCCTTTCCGCGCGGGTGAATTCCGCGGCGTTTTCCGTGCCCCGCCGCGAAAACGGCCTGACCCGGCGCAATGTCGATCATGAACCGCCGTCATCGGCGGATTCCCCTGAAAATCCCTCAGAAATTCCGTCGGCCGCCGATTTCGCGGAAACCGGACGAGCGGTTCCGGGCCGACGGCCTGCCCGCCTCCCAGTTCGTCGTGCCGCTCGCCGTCGCCATCATGGCCGTCATCGCGATCGGCGGGTTCGTCCTCACCCTCTCCCCGCCGGAACCGGTCGACACCCCGGCCCGGGAGCCGCTGCGCGTCAAGCTCTTCGACCGCAGCACCTGACCGACCGCGGCAGCCGACCGACCGCCGCGCCGTGGGCACGGTGCCGACGGCGCCCCGGGGGCGGCCCACTGTCCAGGCCGCCCCCGGGGGCTTCGGTGCGCACCGCGGCATCCCGGGGCCCTCTCCCCGGGACCCCTCCGGCATCCGTCGGCGCGCACGGCCGCGCCGCGGTCCGTCCCCCTCGACGGGCCGCGGCGCAGCGGCTTCACGGGGTGTCAGCGCAAGCCGGTCACACCTGCTGCCAGAGCGCGGGCACGTTCGGCGGCTCCCAGCCGACCTGGGCGGTGTGGCCCTGGAGGCAGCGGTAGCCGACGCCGTTGTAGGTCACGATGTCGCCGGCCTGGTAGGTGGTGCCGGCGGTCCAGGTGCCGCCGGGGTTGGGCGAGTCCTTGCCCACCGTGAGGCTGTACTGGGCGGTGTGGGTGGTGGTGCCGGCGGTGCCGGTGACGGTGATCTGGTAGGTGCCGTTCGCCGTGGTGGCGGAGGCGTTGAGGGTGAGGGTGGCGGAGGAGCCGGCCTGGACGGTGGAGGGGTTGAGGCTCGCGGTGACGCCGGTGGGGAGGCCGGAGGC
>NZ_JBSHBN010000101.1:0-35402 GCF_053612025.1 Kitasatospora sp. NPDC054768 | reverse complement strand
GCCGGCACCCGCCCGCCGGTCGGCTCCGGCCGTCGCCCGCCGGTCAGCTCCGGCCGTCGATCAGCTCCCCGTACGCCTGGACCAGGTCCGGCAGCCGCAGGGTGGCCAGGTCCTCCCGGCCCGGCGGCTCGCGCAGCAGCGACAGCCGCAGGTCCCGGTAGGCGCAGGACTTCTCGTACAGGGTGCGGATGAACCGGCCGTTGCCCAGCTCGTCGATCCAGCCCTCGCGGACCACGTGGGTGCAGATGCTGGCCAGCTCCTCCGCGGCGTCCTCGTCCCAGCCGTCGCCGTCCCGGCCGGCCAGCGAGGCGCCGATCGCGGTCAGTTCGCTCGGGCGGTAGCTGGGGAAGTCGACCCGGGTGGTGAAACGGGAGTTGAGGCCGGGGTTGGTGGCGAGCAGCCGGTTCATGCCCTCGGGGTAGCCGGCCAGGATCACCACCAGCCGGTCGCGGTTGTCCTCGGCACGCTTGAGCAGTACCTGGAGCGCCTCGTCGCCGTACGCGTCGCCCTTGGTGTAGCCGGAGTTGGAGAGGCTGTACGCCTCGTCGATGAAGAGCACGCCGTCCAGCGCGGAGTCGATCAGCTCGTTCGCCTTCACGGCGGTCTGGCCGAGGAACTCGCCCACCAGGTCGGCGCGTTGGGCCTCCACCAGGTGGTCCCCGGAGAGCAGGCCGAGGGCGTGGAAGACCCGGCCGAGGATGCGGGCCACGGTGGTCTTCCCGGTGCCCGAGGGGCCGGAGAAGACGAAGTGGCGCTTCGGCGGCTGGACGGGCAGGCCCTGCTCGGCCCGCAGCCGGGACATTCTCAACTGCGCGGACAGCGCCCGCACCTGGCGCTTGACCGGCTCCAGGCCGACCATCAGCGAGAGTTCGGCCAGGGCCGCGTCCAGCTCCCGCTCGTCGCCGGCGGACCGGGGCTCGGGCACGGCGGCGGTCCGGGGCTGCGCCCGGCCGAGGGCGGGCAGCGGCGGGGGTGCGGCGGAGGCCGGCGGCGCGCCGGAGCCGGAGCGTTCCCCGGCGGCCTGCGCGGCGCCGTCGGCCGCACCGCCGTCCAGCAGGGCGCCGCCGGCGGTCAGGGCGCCGTCCGCCGGGGGCACGTCCACCAGCCCGGCGTCCACCAGCCCGGCGTCCACCGAGGGCCCGCCGCCCGACGGGAAGCCGCCGGACAGGGCGCCGGTCGACACCCCGTCGCCGGAGACGGTCGGCCCGCTCGGCCCGCCCGCGTCCCCGAACTCCTCGCCGTACCCGGGTAATCCCGCGTAACCGGCCTCGTCCGGGTACTCGGCGTCGAAGCCGGGAGCACCCGGTAGGGCGGCGTCGGCCGCTCCCCGGCGCCCGCCGGCCGGCAGTCCGTCCGCGAGTCCGTCCGCGAATCCGTCCGTGAGTCCGTCCGCGAGCGCGTCGTCGGCCGCGATGGCCGTCAGCCGGGTCGCGGTGTCCATGAACGCCGGGTCCGCCCGGTGCACCGCCCGGTAGAGCGGCAGCGCCGCGGCGCTGCGTCCGGCGCCCTCGTACGCCCGGGCCAGCCAGTACCGCAGCTCTTTGCGCTGGGGCTGTTCGGAGCGGCAGCGGGCCAGCGAGACGGCCAGCGGCGCCTGCGCCTGGGCGCACATGTCGAGGCGCACCCGCGCCATGCCGGCGAACAGTCCGGCCTCGATGCCGAGCAGCGGGTCGTCCAGCAGGCGGTCGGTGTCCCTGATCAGTTGCTCCCAATCCTTGAGCAGGTAGGACCGGCAGGCGTACAGGAAGCGGGCGCAGGGGTCCTCGCCGGGCGCCGGGCACTGTTCCAGCGCCCGGTCCAGCTCGGCCAGGTGGCGGCCGTCCAGCCAGTGCGAGGCGTGCGCCAGCGCGAGGTCGCGGGCGTCCTCCAGTACCGGCTGCACCCACCAGCCCAGCCAGTACCAGGAACTGAGCGGCCGTCGGTGCAGCCGTCGCTGTTCGCCGAACCGTTTCTGGTGGCGGTACATGGCCAGCAGCGCGGCCGAGGTGTCGCTGCGCAGCGCGTGCAGTCCGAGCCAGGCGTCGGCCATGCCCGGGTCCAGTCGGACGGCGGCCCGGAACTCCTCCTCGGCCCGGGTGTACGCACCGGCCGTGTAGGCGTCCATGGCGCGCAGCCAGGCGCGGTCGGCGAGCCGGTCGGGCCCGCCCGCCGTGCTGTCGGAACTGTCCACCGTCGTCACTCACGCCCCCCGCGGTGCGGCCCGGGGCTCGGCCGGCGGGTTGCCTGCGCCTAGCCTGGCCGGTGGTCGTCGACCCCCTTGCGGCGCATCTGCGCCTGCCAGGAATCGTACCGGCGCGGCGCTGATCCGGAAGGGTGCCGAACGGGGTCAAATGCGATCGCGCGAGCGGCCGTTGAGCGGCCGGGCGAAGAAACGGGCTGCCGGGGAGCGAGTTTCGGAAGGGGACCGGACGGCGTCCCCGGCTCACGGGGGAACAAGCCGGGGGCGCCGGGTCCGAGGCAACCGGAAGCTTTCGTTCCGGCGGCTGAGGAGAACCTAGATCCTGGCGATGTCGCAGGTCAAGGCGATGGTTGAAGTTTCACCGACGGTGCCCGGGGCGATCCGGCCGGTCACCCCGTCGACCCGCGTCGCGGCGTACGGACGGCTCGGATCGGCGGCGAAATGCGCCGATTCGGCCCGGGCCCAGCCCGCCCAGAACTCGGCCAGTTCCGGACCGTCCCGCTCCTCCCCGCGCCGCCGGGCCGAAGCGGCGTCCAGCTCCATCCAGATCACCCGGGCCAGCCACGGCCGCACCGCCCGCCGGCCCGCGCCGACCCCCTCGACCAGCACCACCGGGGCGGCCGGCACCGCGGCCGTGCCGGCGAAGCGGCGCAGCGTCCAGTCGTACACCCGGTACTCGGCGTCCCGCCCGGCCGCCAGCGGCTCCAGCACCTGCCCGCGCAGCCGTCCGGTCCACCCGAACGGCTCGCGGTGGGTGGCCAGGTCGTCGAGGTGGACCACCGGGGCCCCGCCGAGCGCCGCCGCCAGCCGGCCGGCGAAGGTGGTCTTGCCGGACCCCGCGTGCCCGTCCACCGCGACCAGCCGCACCGGCCCGCAGGAGGGCGGCAGTGCGCGCAGCTCCGCCGCGAGCGCGGCCGGCAGGTCGTCCGGAGCGGGCCGGAGCGGGGGCGGGAAGGGTTCGGATGCAGCCACAACGTCAACCCTACGGTGCCGTAGCCCGCCACTGCGGACAGTTCATCTGTGCAGGTCGTGACGGCAGCGCGGGTTTCGGGCATACTCGCCTTCGCCACGACTGTGAACGGCCGTTCACCGCAACCCGGTGCCGGTCGGTCCGACAAGCCGCACCCCGCCGGGTCAGCCGACACCTCGGTCCGGCGCCCGATCGAGGAGGCGACCACCGCCATGACCCCCTCCCCTGTGAAAGCCGTGGAGCGCCAGCTGCCGAGCGAGGAGGCCCGCGAGCTGCTGAGCCTCACCCGTGACCTGGTCCAGCGCGAGCTCCAGCCGCGTGCGGCGGAGGACGAGGCCGCCGACCGCTTCCCGCGCGACGTCTTCCGCACCCTCGGCGAGGCCGGCCTGCTCTCCCTCCCGTACGACGAGAAGTACGGCGGCGGCGAACAGCCCTACGAGGTGTACCTGCAGGTGCTGGAGGAGCTCGCGGCCGGCTGGCTGGCCATCGGCCTCGGCGTCAGCGTGCACACCCTCTCCTGCCACGCGCTGGCCACCTTCGGCACCGACGAGCAGCGCGACGCGTGGCTGCCCGCCATGCTCTCCGGCGAGCAGCTCGGCGCCTACTGCCTCTCCGAGCCGCAGTCCGGCTCGGACGCGGCCGCGCTGCGCACCCGCGCCGACCTCGACGGCGAGGCGTACGTGGTGAACGGCACCAAGGCCTGGATCACCCACGGCGGCCAGGCCGACTTCTACAGCGCCCTGGTGCGCACCGGCGTCGACGGACCCAAGGGCATCAGCTGCCTGCTGGTCCCCGGCACCCAGCAGGGCCTGTCCGCGGCCCCGCCGGAGCACAAGATGGGCATGCGCTCCTCGCCGACCGCGCAGCTGCACTTCGACGGCGCGCGCGTCCCGCGCGAGCGGCTGATCGGCGAGGAGGGGCAGGGCTTCCAGATCGCGCTCGCCGCGCTGGACTCCGGCCGCCTCGGCATCGCCGCCTGCGCGATAGGCGTGGCCCAGGCCGCGCTCGACCTCGCGGTCGACTACGCCCGCACCCGGCGCCAGTTCGGCCGCCCGATCGCCGAGTTCCAGGGCCTGTCCTTCATGCTCGCCGACATGGCCACCCAGATCGAGGCCGGGCGTTCGCTCTACCTGTCCGCCGCCCGGCTGCGGGACGCCGGCCGGCCGTTCTCCAAGGAGGCGGCGATGGCGAAACTGTTCTGCACCGACGCGGTGATGCGGGTGACCACCGACGCCGTCCAGGTGCTCGGCGGCTACGGCTACACCCAGGACTTCCCGGCCGAGCGCTACATGCGCGAGGCCAAGGTGCTGCAGATCGTCGAGGGCACCAACCAGATCCAGCGCCTGGTGATCGGCCGCCACCTCACCAAGGGCTGACGCCCGGGGGCCGTCCGGCGGGGGAGCCGCCGGACCGCCCCGATCCCCCCGTACGGCCTCCGGCCGTCACTCCAGGGTGCGGAGTGGCGGCCGGAGGCGTTCCCGGCGGAGCGTCAGCTCGCCTTGGCGGTGCGGCCGGTCAGCGCCGGACGACGGCGGCGCTGCTCCGGGATGGCGGCCCGCAGCGCCGCGACGGCCGGGACGGCGGGCGCCACCGGGGCGGCCTCGGGGACCGCGGCGAGCCGTACCGGGCAGTGCGCGACGGCGTGCGAGAACGGCTGGGTGCGCCAGTCCAGCCCGCTCGGAAGCTTGAACAGCGCGTCGAAGCCGGCCGGTTCGGCGTCCTCCTGGGCCTCGACCTCGACCAGGTCGTCCGTCGGCGTGCCCGAACCCGGGCAGATCGCGGGGGAGAAGGGGTTCCAGGCGGTCGGCAGCAGCGCGTGTTGCGGCAGCCGCTCCTCGTCCGCCACCAGGGCGATCGGGCGGCGGCACTCGGGGCAGTCGACCCGGAAGATGTCCCAGGTCTCCGCCTCGCCGGGGTCGGTGCCCGGCAGGTGGCCGACCGCGAGGTCCTCGCGGTCGGCCATATCGTCGGTCTCGTCGGAGCCCAGCACACGCTGGTCGGTAGCAGGCATGAGGATCCCCCTAGGATCGGGCCCGGCGTGGTCGTCCAGGGCCACAACCAGCACTTCCCTGTGATCCGGACTCATAATCCTGCGGTCCCGTGCACCGTGATGCACCGGGTGTGTCCTTGGCCACACCGGATGCCACATTCGCCCGGCATGTGCCCGCCCGGCACCTGCGAACCCGTCCTGTGCCACCGCGTGCGCCCCCCGTGCTCCCGACCGGGTAGGTTTGCGCACTGTGGAGGATCTCGACCAACGCATCGTCCAGCTGCTCCTCGAAGACGGCCGGATGAGCTACACGGACCTGGGCAAGGCCACCGGCCTGTCCACCTCGGCGGTGCACCAGCGGGTGCGCCGCCTCGAACAGCGCGGGGTGATCCGCGGCTACACCGCGATCATCGACCCCGACTCCGTCGACCTGGCGCTGACCGCGTTCATCTCGGTCAAACCCTTCGACCCGAGCGCCCCGGACGACACCCCCGAGCGGCTGGCCGGCCTGCCCGAGATCGAGGCCTGCCACAGCGTCGCCGGCGACGAGAACTACATCCTCAAGGTCCGCGTCGGCGCCCCCGGCGACCTGGAGGACCTGCTCGCGCGCATCCGCAGCGCCGCCGGTGTCTCCACCCGCACCACCGTCGTCCTGTCCACCCCGTACGAGGCACGCCCCCCGAAGCTCTGACCGCGAACCGGCGGGGTGCAGACTTGGCGGCATGACCGAACGCACCTCCCGGACCGTCCTGCTGCGCGGCGGCGCCGTCTACAGCCCCGCCGACCCCTTCGCCACCGCGATGCTCGTGGAAGGCGGGCACGTCGCCTGGGTCGGCAGCGACGGCGCCGCCGAGGCGTACGCCGCGACCGTCGACGAGATCGTCGAGCTGGACGGCGCCCTGGTCACCCCCGCCTTCGTGGACGCCCACGTGCACGCCACCGCCACCGGCCTGGCGCTCACCGGCCTCGACCTCACCGGCAGCCCCTCGCTGGCCGCCGCCCTGGCCGCCGTCACCGCCTTCGTCGACGCCCGGCCCGAGCCCGGCGGGGTGCTGATCGGCCACGGCTGGGACGAGACCGGCTGGCCCGAGGGCCGCCCGCCCACGCTCGCCGAACTCGACGCCGCCGCCCGTGGCGCCGCGCTCTACCTCTCCCGCACCGACGTGCACTCCGCGCTCGCCACCACCGCGCTGCGCACCCTCACCGAGGGCCTGGCCGAGGCGCCCGGGTTCGACCCCGAGGGCCCGCTCACCAAGAACGCCCACCACGCCGTGCGGCAGACCGCGCTGGCCCGCCTCACCCCCGAGCAGCGCCGCCGGGCCCAGCGCGCCACCCTGGCCCGCGCCGCCGAACTCGGCATCGGCGCCCTGCACGAGTGCGCCGGCCCGGAGATCTCCTCGGAGGCCGACCTGGCCGCCCTGCTGGCCCTGGCCGCCGAGGGCGAGGGGCCCGAAGTCTTCGGCTACTGGGGCGAGTTGGGCGGTGTCGAGACCGCTCGCAGGCTCGGTGCGGTGGGCGCCGGAGGCGACCTCTTCGTGGACGGCGCGCTCGGCTCGCACACCGCCTGCCTGCACGCCCCGTACGACGACGCGGAGCACACCGGCACCGCCTACCTGACCGCCGAGCAGGTCGCCGACCACGTCGCCGCCTGCACCGAGGCCGGGATCCAGGCCGGGTTCCACGCCATCGGCGACGCGGCGATCACGGCGGTCCTCGACGGCGTCCGGGAGGCCGGTGCCCGGGTCGGCGCCGCCCGGGTCAAGGCCCTGCGCCACCGCGTCGAGCACGCCGAGGCCCTGGACGACAAGGCCGTCGCCGCCTTCGCCGAACTCGGCCTGACCGCCTCCGTCCAGCCCGCCTTCGACGCCGCCTGGGGCGGCCCGGAGGGCATGTACGTGCAGCGCCTGGGCGCCGAGCGGGCGGCCGCCCTCAACCCCTTCGCCGCGCTGCTGCGGGCCGGTGTCCCGCTGGCCTTCGGCTCGGACGCCCCGGTCACCCCGCTCGACCCCTGGGGCACCGTCCGCGCGGCCGCCTTCCACCGGACCCCGGAGCACCGGATCTCGGTCCGCGCGGCCTTCACCGCCCACACCCGCGGCGGCTGGCGCGCGATCGGCCGCGACCAGGACGGCGTGCTCGTCCCCGGCGCCGTCGCCAGCTACGCGATCTGGGCGGCCGGCGAGCTGGTCGTCCAGGCCCCCGACTCCCGGGTGGCGGGCTGGTCCACCGACCCGCGCTCCGGCACCCCCGGGCTGCCCGACCTCACCCCGGGCCACCCGCTGCCGACCTGCCTGCGCACCGTGGTCCGCGGCCGCACGGTGCACCAGCGGTAAACCCCGTGGAACGTCGGGCGGGCACCGCCTAGGTTGAGCGGCATGATCGAACCGGTGCCCGCCGACTTCACCGTCCCGCGCGAGCTGCTCGCCCCGGAGTTCCGACTGGAGCCCCTGGGCGAGCGGCACAACGCCTCCGACCACGCCGCCTGGACGAGCAGCATCGACCACATCCGCGCCACCCCCGGCTGGGCCGGCCGCGGCTGGCCGCCCGCCGACGGAATGCCCCCGGAGCGCAACCTCGACGACCTGCGCCGCCACGCCGCCGACTTCGAGGCCCGCACCGGCTTCACCTACACCGTCCTGGAGCCGGACCGCGACGAGGTGATCGGCTGCGTCTACATCTACCCGGACCGCGAGGACCCCTCGGTGGTCTCGGTCAGCTCCTGGGTCCGGGCCGACCGCGCCCACCTGGACGAGCCGCTGCACCGCGCCGTCTCCGACTGGCTCACCGGGCACTGGCCGTTGCGGGATTTCCGCTACGCCCCGCGCTGACCCCGCCGTCACCCTCACCTCACGGGCCACCGACGTTCCGGGGTACCTTCTTCGCACAGCGTCCGAACAGCAAGCCCCAGGAAGATGGTGCGCCGGTGGCCACTCCCGTCACCCAGGAACGGCCCGAGGCCGTACCCGAGCCGCAGGAGCCGGCGCCCCGACCGAGCCGCGGAGCCCGCGCGCTCGCCAGGATCCGCGCCGGGCTCCCCCGCACCGGCCTCGCCGTCCTGGCCGGCCTGCTGCTGGCCCTCGCCTTCCCGCCGTACGACCTGTGGCCGCTGTCGCTGCTCGGCGTCGCCGCGCTCTCGCCGCTGACCCGGGGCCGCACCTTCCGCCAGGGCCTGTGGACCGGCTTCGCGTTCGGCCTGCCGTTCTTCCTGATGCTGCTCAGCTGGCTGCGGGTGGTCGGCTGGGACGCCACGATCGGCCTGTCCGTCGTGGAGGCGCTGTTCCTGGCCCTGCTGGGCGGCGCCCTGGCCGTCACCTCCCGGCTGCCGGGGTGGCCGCTCTGGGCGGCCTGCCTGTGGGTCACCCAGGAGTGGGCCCGCGACCGGCTGCCGCTCGGCGGCTTCCCCTGGGGCCGGCTCGCCTTCGCCAACACCGCCAGCCCGTTCACCCCGCTGGCCGCGCTGGGCGGCGCACCGCTGGTGACCTTCGCGGTCGCCCTCTGCGGCGCCCTGCTGGGCTGGGCCGCGCTGCGGGTGCGCGGGCCCGGCAGGGCCCCGAGGGCGGCCGCGCTGGCGGCGCTCGGCGCGGTGGCCGCGCTGCTGGCCGGCTACCTCGTCCCGGTGCCCACGGTCGCCGACGACACCGTCAAGGTCGCCATCGTCCAGGGCAACGTGCCCAACCCGGGCATGGACTTCCTGGGCCGCCCGATGATGGTCCTCAACAACCACGCCTCGGCCACCGAGCGGCTCGCCGCCGACATCAGGGCCGGCAAGGTCGAGCGCCCCGACATCGTGATCTGGCCGGAGAACTCCTCCGACCTCGACCCGTTCAGCGATCCGCTGGCCCGCCAGCGGATCGACCAGGCGGTCAAGGCGGTCGGGGTGCCGACCCTGGTCGGCACCCTGGTGGACGGCCCGGACGCGCAGCACGTCCAGAACGAGGGCATCGTCTGGGACCCGGTCACCGGCCCCGGCGCCTCCTACACCAAGCAGCACCCCGTCCCGTTCGGCGAGTACGTGCCCTTCCGCGCCCAGCTGATGACGGTGATCACCCGCCTCCAGCGGGTCGCCCGGGACTTCTACCCCGGCGACCACAACGGCGTGATGCAGCTCGGCCCGGCCAGGATCGGCGACGTGATCTGCTTCGAGGTCGCGTACGACGAGATCGTCCGCGACACCGTGGACAGCGGCGCCCGGGTCCTGGTCGTCCAGACCAACAACGCGACCTACGCGAAGACCGGGCAGCCCGAGCAGCAGCTGGCGATGAGCCGGCTGCGGGCCGTCGAGCACGGCCGGGCGGTGCTGATCGCCGCCACCAGCGGCATCAGCGCGGTGATCGCCCCGGACGGCAGCGTCCAGCAGCGCACCGAGGAGCTCACCGCGGCCGAGCTGTCGGCGACCGTCCCGCTGCGCGACGGCACCACCGTCGCCGACCGGGTCGGCGCCGCCCCGGAGTGGACGCTGGCCGTCGGCGGCCTGCTGGCCTGCGGCGCGGCCCTGCTGGTCGGACGGCGCCGGAAGGCGTAGGGCGCGGCACCCGAGCCCGGCCGCCGGAACACCGGCGGCGCGGGAGTCGTTGGAGCAGGTGGTGCCGTAGCCGGCCCGGACCTCCCGTGCGGCGCGCAGAGCACCGCTTGGAGTGGATTCGTACCGTGACCCAGCAAGCTACCCCCACCCGTCCGGCCCCGCGCAGCAGGCTCCGCCGGGTGCTGCCGCTGCTGATCACCGCCTGGCTGGTGCTGGAGATCTGGCTGCTGGTCCAGGTCGGCTCCTGGCTGGGCGGCTTCACCGTCGTGCTGCTGCTCGTCGCGGGCGCCCTGATCGGCGGCTCGCTGATCAAGCGGGCCGGGCTGAAGGCGCTGTCGGCGGCGATCGAGCAGAGCAAGAACCCGCAGTCCCAGCAGCCGCAGACCGGCACCAGCATGACCGTGCTGGGCGGCCTGCTGCTGATCGTCCCCGGCTTCCTGTCCGACCTGCTGGCCCTGACCCTGCTCCTCCCGCCCACCCGGGCCCTGTGGCGGGTGCTGGGCCGCCGGGTCGCGGACAAGGCGCTGCGCAGCGCCTCCGTGGCCGGCGCCGACCCGTTCGCGGACGCGATGCGGCTGCAGGAGCAGCTGCGCATCCACCGCCCGGACGGCAAGGTGATCCAGGGCGAGGTCGTGGACCCGGAGGCCGGCCCACAGGGCCCGGACACCACCTACCGCCCGCCGATCGCCGGCTGACCCGCCCGTTCCGACGGGAGCCCCCCGGGGGCGCGGAGAACCCGCCCCCGGGGGGCTCCTCGCGCGCACGGCACGGTCCAGCGGACGGTGCGGGGAAGGCGGGCGCGGCGCCGGACAACGCGAAAGGGACCCTGGTGACCAGGGTCCCTTTTCGCGTCCTCCCGCTCGGGGCGGGAGCGAGGTGTCAGGCGCTCTTACGGGTGTCTCGCGGGTGCACCGCGAGGTTCATCCCACCGGAGCGGAGCACGGCCAGCCGTTCGGCCAGCACCTCCTCCAACTCCTCGCGCGTCCGGCGCTCCATCAGCATGTCCCAATGGGTGCGCGTCGGCTTGATCTTCTTCTCCTCCGGCTCGTCGCCGTCGAGAAGTGCTGCCTCCTGGCCACAGAAGCGGCATTCCCAGGTCGCGGGGATCTCCGCCTCGACCGAGAAAGGAACCTCGAAACGGTGTCCGTTCTGACATGCGTACTCGACGGTCTGGCGGGGAGCCAGATCGATACCACGGTCGGTCTCGTAGCTAGTGGCCCCGAGTCGCGTGCCGCGGAGAGCTCGCTCGCTCATGAATCGTGCCTCCCGGGCTTATGGCCCACAGGACTAGTGGTCGCTGTTCTTCGTCGTTCGGTCAACGCTCGGCTTCCGACGAAGATTCCCGTCCCGGGACATGCGTCGTCTTGTAGTGCCGCCCCTGTTTGTACCCACCCGCGCCCGATTTGTCACATCTGGCCGGTGATATCACCCCAGGTGTCACCTATTTCACATCTGGTGATCGTGCGGACTTTCTGTGACGAGCGTACCGGGAGGGGATTCGGCGCCGGGCGCCGACCCCTGCCGGGAGCCGGGAACCGGCCGGGGGAGGCGGCCCGGCCGGGCCGTCAGGAGATCGGCCGTGAACGGATCATCGGCTCGCCCTTGGCCAGGTCGACCGGACGGGCCGGATCGGCCGCGGGTACCACCGGCGGGCGATCCGGGCGGGGCGGCTCGGCGGCGGCCGCCTCGGTGCGGGTGTCCCGGTGCGGCAACAGGGCGATCACCGCGTCCCGCAGCGCGGCCGGGGCCTCGTCGTCCAGCGGATCGACGGTGGCGGGCACCTGGAGCCGGAGCGGGGCGCCGTTGCCGATCCGGGCGTAGCCGCGCCCGATCGGGGCGTGGGCGGCGGGCACGATGTCCAGCGGCGCGCCGAGCGCTTCGCGCCCCTCGTCCGGGCCGGCCGGGCCGAGCACGACACGGGCCCGGGTGGTGGCGCGGACGGTGGCGGTGATCCGGTCCCGGGCCTCCAGGTCGTCGGCGACCACCACGGTGACCCGGGCGGCCCGGCCGTGCCGCAGCGGGAGCTCCAGGAGGTCCTGCGGGTCGGGGCGGCCCTCGGCCCGGGCGAGCTCGCTCAGCTCGGTCGGGTGGTCCAGCAGCAGCCACAGCGGCCGGGTGACGTCCTCGGGCGGGGCGGTTCCGGCGTGCCGGGCGGCGTTGAGCGCGGCGAGCCTGCGCTCGGTCTCGCCGACGGCCCAGTCCAGGGCGGCCAGCGCGCCGTGCAGGCTGGTCTCCACGGTGTGCACGCCGGGCCGGTTCACCAGGCAGGCGTGCTCGCCGGTGCCCGCACCGTCGACCACCACCAGGTCGCCGTACGGGAGGGCCTGGAGCGCCACCGAGCGCAGCAGGCTGGAGGTGCCGTAGCCGGTGACGCCGAGCACCAGCAGGTGCGGCTCGGCGGAACGCGGGCCGGTGCGCCAGACCACCGGCGGCTGCTGGACGGTGGTGCCGCCCCGGACGACCGGGATGGTCCGGGCGGTGCCGTCCTCGTCGGTGAAGCCCAGCACGATCTCGCCGGGGGCCGCCACGAAGCGCTGGGCGGCGATGTCGGCGGCCAGCGGGGCGAGGGCGGTGATCCGCAGCCGGTTGGACTCCTCGTCCCAGTCGAAGCGGTACTCGCGGGCCCGGCCGGCCTTGCCCTGGACGACCTGCTCGATCCGGGCCCGGGCGGCGGGCTCGGTGTCGGTGAAGTAGGCGGGGTAGGTCATCTCCAGCCGGGAGAGCCGGCCCTCGCCGTCGAAGTCCCACGCGCTGAAGGCGTTCTTGTGGCTGCCCTCGAAGTGGTACAGCGGGTTGGCGTCCTCGGGTCCGCACAGGTACGGGGTGAGCGCCGCGTAGAGGGCCGCGAGCTTGACGTCGGCGACGTCCGGGGCGGGCGGTGCGGGCGTCGCCCTGGGGGTCCGGCCGGCCCAGGCGGCGCTGGCCATCAGGGTGATCAGGGCGAACAGCAGGCCGTGCGGCAGCAGGTAGACGCCGATCAGCAGGGCGGCGGTCAGGAACAGCGTCGGCCCGCGGCGGTCCTTGGGGGTGGCCTGCCAGCGGGACTTGGCCCAGTCCGCGTGGTGGCGCAGGCCGCGGCCGATCACGGAGAGCGGGGCGAACATGTCGGAGGCGTGGTCCCCGGCGGTCCGGGCGATCGCGCGGCCCTTGGTGAGGTGGCGGTGGAGCGGCATTCCTTGACTCCCCAAACGGTGGGACGGGTGGGGTGGCGCGGGTGGGCAACGACGGGGCCCGGGGCGGTGGGATCCGCGCCCGGGCCGGTACGGAGGAGATCTGGACGCGGTCAGAACTTGATGCCGCTGAGCAGGCTGGCGAGGCTCGCGCCGCCCGCGGTGATGCTCGGTGCGATCGAGGAGCCCGCGATGTAGAAGCCGAAGAGGGCGCAGACGATGGCGTGGGAGACCTTTAGTCCGTCCCGGCGGAAGAAGAGAAAGGCGATGGTGCCGAACAGGACGATGCCGGAAATCGAGAGGATCACGTTCCGCTCCTCAGGAAGGGGGGACAAGCGGGGGTGTTACGGAAAGTGCACCAATCGTGACAAAAAGTAATAGATGATGGAACGGTGCAAATGGGTGGTTCTGCCGTCCAATACCGTTCCGGTGACCGGGTGGCGGTATGCGACCCGGCCGGGGTGGGGCCGGGTGCCGAGGGGATTCGATGTGCCGAGGCATTCCCGGGCGGAGGGCGGGAAGTTTCCGGGGGGTCCGGGAAGTTCGCTCGAATGGCTGCGCAACGCGCGCGGCCGTGTGTCGTGGCGGGCGCGGGCCGTCATCCGGATTCCGGACGCCCGCTGGCCCGTTCCGGCGCCGGCCGCTACCGTGCCCTGGGCGCAGCCCCGAGACCGCCCGACGACCCGACCGGAAAGGCCGCCCGCCATGACCGACGCCGCCAGCCAGCAGCCCGCCGACGCCCCCGACGCCGAGGTGATCGCGCTCGCCGGGAAGCTCTTCGACGCCGCCCGGGCCGGGGAGACCGAGACCCTGTCCGCCTACCTGGACGCCGGTGCCCCGGCCGACCTCACCAACGGCCGCGGCGACACCCTGGTGATGCTCGCCGCCTACCACGGCCACGCCGCGACGGTGGCGGAGCTGCTCCGGTACGGCGCCGACCCGAACCGCGCCAACGACCACGGACAGACCCCGCTGGCCGGGGCCGTCTTCAAGGGCGCCACGGACGTGCTCGACGTCCTGCTGGCCGGCGGCGCCGACCCGCAGGCAGGCGCCCCGAGCGCCGTGGACACCGCCCGGATGTTCGGCAAGGACGACCTGGTCGCCCGGTTCGAGGCCCGCTGAGCGGGGATCGTAGGCTTTTCGGCATGAGCACCAGCACCGCCCGGGACACCGGCACCGTCGAGTTCCGCATCACCGGCTACGCCCACCCCGACGCCCAGGCCCTGTCGGCCGAGGTGCAGCAGGAGTACGTGCGCCGCTACGGCGACCCGGACGAGACCGTCATGCGCCCCGAGGACTTCGAGGCGCCGGGCGGCCTGTTCATGATCGCCTACCTGGACGGCCGTCCGGTCGCCTGCGGCGGCTGGCGGGCCAAGCAGGCCGGCCCGGACGGCCTGCGCGACGGCGACGCGGAGCTGAAGCGGATGTTCGTGATCCCCGCGGCCCGCGGCCGCGGCCTGGCCCGCGCGGTGCTGGACCGCCTGGAGCGGACCGCGATCGAGGCCGGGCGGACCCGCTTCATCCTGGAGACCGGCACCGAGCAGCCCGAGGCCGTCGCGCTGTACCGGTCCGAGGGCTACGACGCGATCCGGAAGTTCGGCATCTACAAGGAGCACGCGCAGAGCATCTGCCTCGGCAAGGAGCTGGCCGCGGCGGTCTGAGCGACCGCTGCGCGGGGAAGGCTCCCGTCGGCCCGAAGGGGGAGACGGATGAGTCACCGAGCACCCGGAGCCGACCGGTTCCCCGACCGGGCCGCGCCCGGCGGGGAGCTGGACCGGCTGGTCGGGGACGGCGCGCGCACCGTCGGGGCGGGAGCCGTCTGGGCCGTCGGCGACGCCGGCGGCACACTCGGCGGCGGCAGCCACGGTGTGCTCGGGCAGGGGCCGTACGCGCGGCTGCGGCCCGGGCCCGACACGCTGTACGACCTCGCCAGCCTCACCAAGGTCGTCGCGCTCTGGCCCTGTGCGGGGGTGCTGCGGCAATCCGGGCGGCTCCCGCTGGACGAGCCGCTCGGCCGCTGGTGGCCACCGGCCGCCGGGCACCCCACCGGCGAGGTGACGGTCCGTCAACTCCTCGCCCACACCGCGGGGATGCTCCCGTACACCCGCTTCGAGCAGCTCTACGGACGCGACCCCGCGGCGATCCGGGCCGGGGTGCTCGCCGCCCCGCTGCACCGCCCTCCGGGCACGGCCGTCGAGTACACCGACCGCGCCGCCGTCCTGCTCGCCCACCTGGTCGAGGACCTCGGCGGCGCGCCGCTGGACGAGCTCGCCGCACGCTGGGTCTGGGGGCCGCTCGGCATGACCGACACCCGGTACGGCCCGCTCGACGGCGCGCTCGCCGCCCGCACCGCGCCCACCGAGTACGAGGCGGGCGCCGGCACCCACCTGTGCGGCGTCGTCCACGACCCCTCCGCCCGGCTGCTCGGCGGGGTCTCCGGCAACGCCGGGGCCTTCTCCACCGCCCGCGACCTGGCCCGCTTCCTCACCGCGCTGCTCGCCCCGCCGCCCGGGGCGCCCTGGGGCGAGCCGTGGATCGACGAATCGCTGCGCGAGCACACCGGCGGCCTCGCCCCCGCCCGCGGCCTGTCCTGGCTGCACGCTCCCGGCACCGACCCGGCCGAGGGCACCTTCGTCCACTACGGCTTCACCGGCACCGGCTTCTGGGTCTCCCGCAGGCTCGGCCGCTGGGCCCTGCTGCTCACCAACAAGGTGCACTACGACCGGGGGATCCAGCAGCTCACCGACCTGCGCAACGCCTTCCGGCGGGCCGTGTTCGGGCAGGCGTCCCCACCGGCACTCATTCGGGTGGATTAGGGGCCGACCGGCTTTCTCGGGGCCGCGATCGCGGCAGAGTGGCCGCGAGGACGGAACCCGCCGGAGGAGGCGCGATGACGGACACCTGGGCACTCTCGGAGGAGGAGTGGCTCGCCGGGATGGTGCGCGCCTACGTCGGCTGCAGCGTCCTGCTCACCGACGGAGCGGGCCGGGTCCTGCTGCTGAAGGCCAGCTACCGCGACCAGTGGCAGTTCCCCGGCGGCGGGATGGACCGGGGGGAGGGGCCCGCCGAGTGCGCGGCCCGCGAACTGTACGAGGAGACCGGGCTGTTGGCCGGGCCGCTGCGGCTGCTCGTCGTGGAGTGGCGCGACTCGATCCCCGACCAGGGCGAACACGCCCACCCCGCCGTGCAGTTCATGTTCGACGGCGGGACGGTCGCGGACGGCGCGGTGGTCCGGGCGCAGGCCGAGGAGGTCGCCGACCACGGCTGGTTCACCCCGGCCCGGGCGGCCGTCCTGCTGCAGCCCGGTGCGGCGCGCCGGCTCACCGCGGCCCTGGAGGCCCGGCGGACCGGTGCCGCCGCACTGCTGCACTCGGACGGGTACGTGGGGTGACGGACGGTCAGAGCAGCGTGCTCCAGTAGGACCAGAACCGGTTGAGGACCAGCAGCGCGATCACCGCCGCCCACAGCACCGGCAGCGCCCAGTGGTAGCGCGCCGCCTCCCGGACGACCACCCCCGACCGCGGGCCCGCCGGAATCACGCCCGTGCGCAGGTTGTGCAGCGTCGTGTACCAGAACAGCACCACCACCGTGGCCCACACCACCATGCAGTACGGGCACAGCGCGCCGATGTCGTACAGCGCCTGGTAGATCAGCCAGTGCGCGAACACCACGCCCAGCGCGGTGCCCGCGTTCAGGCCCAGCCAGAACCAGCGCCGGTACCCGGCACCGGCGAGCAGCCCCGCGCCGATCGCCGTCAGCGCGCCGAAGGCGGCCAGCCCGAGCAGCGGGTTCGGGAAGCCGAAGACCTCCGCCTGCTCGGTGCGCATCACCGAACCGCAGCTGATGATCGGGTTGATGTTGCAGCTGGGGACGTAGGAGGGGTTCTCCAGGATGCGGAGCTTGTCGAAGGTCAGGACGGCCGAGGCGGCCAGCCCGACCAGCCCGCCCAGGAACAGCAGGAGGGCGTAGGCCCGGCTCGCGCCGATCGGGGCCCGGGCGGCGTCGGGGGCGGAGCGGGACGGGTGCACGGTGGTAGCGGCGGTCATGACAGCACACTCCGGTGGCTGGCTGGGAGGAGCCGGCCCGGCCGGGAGTTCGGCCGGGCCGGGTGGTGCCGTACGGTGCGGGGAGGGTGCGGCCTACTGGAGGCCGGCGGCCTGCTTCACCTGCGCGGCGAACTGCTCGGCCGGGACCACGGCGTTGCCGGCGAACAGGGTGATCTGCTTGCCGTCCACCTTGACGGTCGGAGTGCCGGTCACCCCGCTGCCGTTGAACGCGTCGGAGACCTTGGCCGCCCACGGGGCGTAGGTCTTGTCGGTCACCGCCTTCACGAAGGCGTCCGTCTTCAGCCCGGGCACCTGGCCGGCCAGGTTCAGGATGTGGTCGACGTCGCCGAAGCCGTCCTCGCGCTCGTCCGGCTGGTTGGCGTACAGCACGTCGTGGAACGCCTTGAACTGGTCCACGCCCTCGTTCAGCGCGGCGCCGGCCGCGGCCAGCGCGGTGCGCGAGCCCTTGCCGCCGAGGTTCTTGTCCAGGAACGCCGCCAGGTGGAACTCCACCTTGATCCGGCCGTCCTCGGTGAGCTTCTTGATGGTCTCGCCGTTGGCCGCCTCGAAGTGCTTGCAGACCGGGCAGCGGAAGTCCTCGTAGATCTCCATGGTGTGCGGGGCGTCGGCCTTGCCGTAGGTGATCACCGTGCCGTCCGGGCCGGAGGCGTTGGCGGGCACGACCAGCGGCGCCGACGCGGCGGCGGAGGACTTGTCGTTCTTGTCCGAGGCCGAGTTGATCGCGACGGCGACACCGCCCGCGAGGGCCAGCACGACGACCGCGGAGACCGTCACGACGATCCGCTGACGGCGCTTGGCGGCCTGCTGCTCGCGGCGCTGCGCCTCCTGGATCCGCTCACGGGCACTGATGCGCTTGGCCTGCTGCTTGCTGGGGGCCTGAGCCATGGGGAAGTCAACTCCTGTACGCGGCGCGCGGGTGCGCGCGGGAAGCCGCAGCTGCTGCGGCGGGGTCGGTGAACGCGGGAGTCGTGCGCACTGCCTGCGGGCGTACCGGGGCCGTCCGGCCGGGTACGGGGGTGATCAGGTCGGGACGGTGATCAGCAGGCAGGCGCGAAGGCGGGCGGGCCGCGCCGGGGCGCCGGGCTCAGCACCACGTCCTCGCGGCGCGGCCGGGCACGGTCCGACACCGGCAGCGGCACCCGCAGCACCGGACGCACCGGCGCGGGGAGCAGCAGGACGACCAGGGCGCGCAGCGGGCCGGCCAGCGACTGGCGCAGCGCGCACAGCGCCCGGGCCAGGCCGGACAGGGCGGCGTCGCCCATCCGCAGCCAGGCCGAGGCGGCGAGGGCGATCACCACGTGCACCAGCAGGAGCAGCAGCTGGGTCGCGGCGGGGGCCAACTGCCCGGCGTGGCCCAGCGGGCCGCTCAGCAGCGAGCCGTCGACCGACCCGCCGCCGCAGACCAGCAGGTTCACCCCGCGGGCGGGCACCTGACCGGCCAGCACCGGCGAACAGCCGGCCTGGCCCAGGTTGAACGTGGTGTTGAGCAGCAGCTCGACCGGCACCATCACGCCGGAGATGTGCAGCATCCGCCGTTCCCCGCCGGCCAGGACGGCCGCGACCAGGAAGACGACGGCACCGGCCGAGGCCACCAGCGACAGCGGCAGCGGGCGGCCCGTGATGACGACCTGGCCCAACGCGGCCATCGGCACGGCGAGCGCGGTGAACACCGCGGCCCGCAGGGCCCTGGTCGCACGGGAGGAGGTCGTCACGCTCCGGAGTATGTCATGGCGCTCGCATCCGGCACGAGGGCCCGTAGGTCCCTGTTCCGGCTGACGCGCGATCAGTAGCCTGCGGGGTTCGACAGCGGGCTCGACAGCGGGCCCGGCCGCCCGCGGGGTCGCCCGCCCGGCTGCCGCGCGGTCGACAGCGGCCCGACGCGGATTAGCCTGGAAGGCGTTCCCGCTGACCCGACGAGGGGGCGAGCGTCCATGGCGAGACCCGACACCACGGTGGGGCAGGTGCTGCTGGCCCGCCTGGAGACGCAGGCGGCAGTGCTGGCCGGCCTGGACGACGCCGTCCGGGCGGACGAGCCGGACGCCGTGCACCGGATGCGGGTCGCCTGCCGGCGGCTGCGCAGCGCCCTGCAGACCTTCCGGCGGCTGGTCGCCCCCGGAGCGGCCGACGAGCTGGTCGCGGAGCTGCGCTGGCTCGGCGGCGTCCTGGGCAGGGCGCGGGACCGCGAGGTGCTGGCCGAACGGCTGGCCGCCGAGGCCCGCGAGCTGCCCGCCGGGTGCGGCCCGCAGCGGGTCGCCGCAGCGCTGGACCGGTGGGGCGAGGCCGAGTACCGCGCCATCTGGCCCGAGGTGGTCGCCGCCCTGGACAGCCCCCGTCGCCGGGCGCTCGGCGAGGCTCTCGCCGGCTTCCTCGCGGACCCGCCGCTGCGCCGGCGTGCCGCCCGCAGCGCCGTCCCGGAGCTCTCCCGCATCGCCGCCCGCGAGCAGCGGCGTACGGCCGGGCGGGTCGGGGCGGCCCTTGCCGCCGCCCCCGACGAGCGGACCCGCGCGCTCCACGAGGCCCGCAAGGCGGCCAAGCGCGCCCGCTACGCCGGTGAGGCCGCCGCCCCGGCGGCCGGCGCCCGGGCCGAGCGCTACGCGAAGCGGATGAAGGCCGTCCAGGAGGTGCTGGGCGAGCACCAGGACGCCGTGGTGGCCGCGACCGCTCTCGCGACCCATGCGGTCACCGGTGGCGAGCCGTTCGGGTACGGCGCCCTGTACGGGCGTCAGCTGGCGTCGGCCGAGGCCGCCCGGCGGCGGCTGCCGGACGTCTGGCGGCGGGCGGGCAAGCGGAAGCTGGCCCGGTTCGGGTAGGGCGTGTCCCGCGGATCTCCGCCGGGTGCGCGAAGACCCGCAGGACGCGCCCCGGGGCCGCCGACCGCGCGCCACCGACCGGGCCGCGGTCGCCTGCGGTGCGCGCGGCGGCTACCCCGGGGCGGTGGCGGTCCGGGGCCGGTCCCCGCCGGCCGCCGCGAAGGCGTGCCGGGTGGGGCTGTCGGGCGGGGCGAGGAAGGCGAAGAGGTGGCGGCCGTCCTCGGGGAGGGGCAGGACGGTGTAGTCGAGGACGGTGGCGGCGAGGGCCGGGTGGCGGACGTGGAGGCGGCCGGGGCGGGGCGGGGCGGCGCGGTGGCGGTCCCAGAGCTCGGCGAAGACGGGGCTGTCGGCCGACAGCCGGTGGACCAGGGCGAGCAGGGCGCGGTCGCGGGGACGGTCGGCGTGCTGGGCGCGCAGTGAGGCGACCAGGTCGGCGCCGATCGAGCCCTCGGCGGCCGTGTTGCCCTGCGAGCGGTCCCGGTACGGGCAGCAGAACACCTGCCAGAGCAGGTTGCGTTCACGGGCCGGTCGTCGTTCCGGCCCGGCCAGCAGCAGGGCGGCGGGCCGGTTCCAGGCCAGCAGGTCGAAGGTGGGGCCGGTGACGAAGGCGGGCGCGGCGTCCAGGGTGTCCAGCAGGGCGAGGGTGGTCGGAGGGAGCGCCGGGGCTTCGGCGGGCGGCGGGGCCGGGCGGTGCGGGCGGGCGGCCAGCCGGTGCAGGTAGCCGCGCTCGGCGGCGGTCAGTTGCAGGGCCTCGGCGAGGCCGTCGAGGACCGGGCCGGTGGGCACCCGTTGGCGGCCCTGTTCCAGGCGGGCGTAGTAGTCGGCCGAGATCCCGGCGCGGGCGGCGACCTCCTCGCGGCGCAGTCCGGGGGTACGGCGGCGTCCGGAGGCGGGCAGGCCGGCGTCGGCGGGCGCGAGTCGGGCGCGGCGGGCGCGGAGGAAGGCGCCCAGCGGGGTCTCGGGCATGCGCGTCAGGCTGCCACAGCTCGCCCGGGACAGCCAGGACCTGGCTGTCCCAGGAAGCCGGTTCCCGGGGAGCGTCCGGCCGCTGGTGGGCCGGCGGGCACGGCGGCAGGCTCGCCGCATGGGACTTCTCGACGACAAGGTCACGATCGTCACCGGCGCCGGGCGGGGCATCGGCGCGGCCGCCGCCCGGCTGTTCGCCCGGGAGGGCGCGCTGCTGGTGCTCGCCGCCCGCTCCGGCACCGAGGTGGAGGAGCTGGCCACCGAGCTGCGCGCCACCGGGGCCGAGGCGGTGGCGGTCGCCGCCGATCTGACCACGGCCGCCGGTGCGCAGCGGACGGTGGACACCGCGCTGGAGGCCTTCGGCCGGCTGGACGCGGCCTTCGACAACGCGGGCAACGGCCTGCCGCCGGCCCCGCTCACCGAGCGTTCGGAGGCGGAGTGGGACGACACCCACGCGCTCAACCTGCGCGGCACCTGGCTCTGTCTGCGGGCCCAGCTGCGGGCGATGACGGAGGCCGGGCGCGGTGGCGCGGTGGTGCTCAACTCCGGTGTGGGGGCGCTGGTCGGGGGCTTCGGCGACGGCGCCCAGCAGGCCGCCAAGCACGGCCTGAGCGGTCTGGTGAAGGCGGCCACCGCCGATCACGCCCGGCACGGCATCAGGGTCAACGCCGTCGCGCCCGGGGTGGTGCGCACGCCGGGCACCGAGCCGTTCTTCGGGTCCGGGCCGGAGTTCGCCGCGCTGGTGGAGCGTTCCACGCCGCTGGGCCGGCCGGGTACGGACGACGAGGTGGCGCAGGCGGCCGCCTGGCTGCTGAGCGACCGGGCCTCGTACGTCGCGGGCGTGACGCTGCCGGTGGACGGCGGGATCACGGCCACCCGGCGGTTCGACTGACCGGCCCGCGCCGGGAGCGGTTGCCCGCGGGCCGTGCCGGCGGGGCCGTGCGAGCGAGGCCGCCGGCGGGCGGGGGTCGAGCTACCGGGGGTCGAGCCCCGCCGAGCGGGCCGCCTCGCGCAGCAGGTCCCGGAGCATCGCGGTGGTCAGCCGGCCGGTGTTCGTGTTGCGCGGGCTCACGTGGTAGCAGCCGTACATCCGCAGGTCCGGGCCGCCGTCGCGGGCCGGGAAGACGGCCAGGGCGGCGTGGCCGAAGGCCGGGCGGGGGCGGGGGACCCGCCAGCCGGCGTCCGCGATCACCGGCAGCATCGCCTGCCAGGCGAAGCCGCCGAGGGCGACGACGGTGCGCACGGTGGGGCGCATCAGCTCCAGCTCCCGGGTGATCCAGGGCCGGCAGGTGTCGCGTTCGGCCGTGCTGGGCTTGTTGTCCGGCGGGGCGCAGCGGACCGGGTCGGTGATCCGGACGCCGGACAGCTCCAGGCCGTCGCCGTGGCGGACGGACTCGGGGCGGTTGGCGAGCCCGAGTTCGTACAGGGTGGCGTAGAGCAGGTCGCCGGAGGGGTCGCCGGTGAAGATCCGGCCGGTGCGGTTGGCGCCGTGGGCGGCGGGGGCGAGGCCGACCAGGACGAGCGGGGCGTCCGGCGGCCCGAAGCCCGGGACGGGGCGGGCCCAGTAGTCCCAGTCCCGGTAGGCGCGGCGCTTGGTCCGGGCGGCCTCCTCGCGCCACCGGACCAGGCGCGGGCAGGCCCGGCAGCCGGTGACGACGCGGTCCAGCGCGGCGAGCCCGCCGGCCCGGCCGGCCGCCTCGGCGGGATGGCGGGGGTCGTCGGGGTCGTCGGCGGGGTCGTCGGCGGGGTCGTCGGCGGGCGAGGAGGACGCGGCCACGGTCGGCATGGCCAGGATCCTAGAGGCTCCGGGACGTTCGCTCCGGCGTGGACCGGGCAGGCGTAGCGTGGAATCAGTTGCTCCCGGCGGTCCCCGGCCGGTCATGGCCGGCGGAGGCCGGACACGCCGGTGCGCGCGCAGGCCGCGAGGAGGCCGCCATGATCGTCGATGCGGTGCTGGGGTCCCTCGGAGCACTGGCCGGGCTGGGGGCGATCTGGGCGAGCCTGAGCATCAGGGTCGTCCAGCAGTTCCAGAAGGGCGTGGTGTTCCGCTTCGGGAAGGTGCGCGACGAGGTGCGCGATCCCGGGCTGGTGGCGCTGATGCCGATCGCGGACCGGCTGCGCAAGGTGAACGTGCAGATCGTGACGATGCCGATCCCGGCGCAGGAGGGCATCACCCGGGACAACGTGACCGTGCGGGTGGACGCGGTGGTCTACTTCCGGGTGGAGGACCCGGTGAAGGCCACCGTCAACGTGCAGGACTACAACTTCGCGATCTCCCAGGTCGCGCAGACCTCGCTGCGCTCGATCATCGGCAAGAGCGAGCTGGACGACCTGCTGGCCAACCGGGAACCGATCAACCAGGGGCTGGAGTTGATGATCGACAGTCCGGCCCTGGGCTGGGGCATCGAGATCGATCGGGTGGAGATCAAGGACGTCGCGCTGCCGGAGTCGATGAAGCGCTCGATCGCCCGGCAGGCGGAGGCCGAGCGGGAGCGGCGGGCCCGGATCATCACGGCGGACGGCGAGTACCAGGCCTCGGAGCGGCTGTCGGACGCCGCGGCGGTGATGAGCAAGACCCCGGCCGCGCTCCAACTGCGGCTGTTGCAGACCGTGGTGGAGGTGGCCGCGGAGAAGAACTCGACGCTGGTGCTGCCCTTCCCGGTGGAGCTGCTGCGCTTCCTGGACAGCGCGACGGAGGTCCAGCAGCGGAACCTGCTGACGGCTGCCGCGGTCGCGGCCGGGGCGAAGGCCGTGGAGGAGGCGGTGGAGAGCGGCGAGGTGTCGGAGGAGGAGCTCGAACCGGAGCAGCCCAGGCACGAACCCCCGCCCCTGGAGGAGGTGCTGGAGAAGTCGCCGCTGGTCGGTCCGGAGTCGCCGGACGGCCGGGCCGGGCAGGGCGACGGGGCCGAGCAGGGCGGCCGTACGGGCCCGGCCGGGGACGGCTGAGCGCGCCGGCCCCGGTGGCGTCGGCCACCGGCCCGGACCACGATGGACGGGGGAAGGGAAGCCAGGCCAGGAGGCGGACCATGACCATAGCCAGCGACATCATGCACCCGGGCGCCGAGTGCATCGGCGAGCACGAGACGCTCGCGGCCGCCGCCCGGATCATGCGGGAACGCCATGTGGGCGCCCTGCCCATCTGCGGGCCGGGCGACAAGCTGCTGGGGATCGTGACCGACCGCGACATCGTGCTGCGCTGCGTCGCCGAGGGCCGTGACCCGGCGTCGGTGACGGCGGGCGAGCTGGCGCAGGGGCGCCCGATGACGGTGGAGGCGGACGAGGACTGCGAACAGGTGCTGCGGGTGATGGAGCAGTACCAGGTGCGTCGGCTGCCGGTGATCAACCACCCCGAGCACAAGCTGGTCGGCATGATCAGCGAGGCGGACATCGCGCGCGGTCTGCCGCGGGCGCGGGTCGCCGAGTTCGTCTCGGCGGTCTGCGCGGAGCAGGAGCCCGTGGGGGCCGCCCAGGGCTGACACCGCCGAGCGCCTGCGGGCGGCGGCCATCAGACCGGGCCGGACAGCGCGCCGCCCTCGCGGGCGAGCCGGTCGGACCAGGGCAGCCGCAGGACGGCGTGCCGCTCGCCGGCCTCGACGGTCGACATTGTGCCGGGGGTGTTGGCGCGGTGTCAGGAGGCCGGAGCGGCCAGGGTGTCGAGGTGGCGGCGCAGCACCGCGCGCAGCTCGTCCGGGCCGACCAGGTCGGGGTGCTGGACGGCCTGGAGGGTGAGGCCGTCCAGCAGGGCGGAGAGCCGGCGGGTCTCGACGCCGAGGTCGAGGCCGGGGGCCAGGCCGCCGGAGCGCTCGGACTCGGTGAGGACGCGGAGGACCAGGTCGTCGAGTCCGGCCTGCATCTCGGCGGCGCGGGGCCGCAGGTCGGGCCGGGTCCGGGCGGCGGTGACGAAGGAGAGCCAGAGCGCGGACTCCTCCCGGCGTCCGGCGTCCAGCGGGAGGGTCTCGGCGAGCAGCCGGACGGTCCGTTCGCGCCGGTCGGTGCCGGCGGTGGCCGGGTCGAGCAGGACGGCGGCGTGGGTCCGGATGCGGGCCTCGATCCGGTGGGCCAGCTCGCCCATCGCGAAGATCATCAGCTCCGAGCCGCCGGCGAAGTAGTGCCGTACCGAGCCGATGGCCAGTCCGGCCTCCTCGGCGACGTTGCGCAGGGAGGCGTGCTCCAGCCCTTCCCGGGCCGCGACGCGCAGGACGGCGTCGGCGACGGCCTGGCGGCGCTCGGCGGGGTCGACGATCTTCGGCATGTTGCCGTTATAGCACGGGCGAGCTAAATTGCTGATTTAGCACGGTCGAGCTACAAAACTTCGGGGGAGTGGAATGGACAACTGGGTGTACGTGGGGCTGGTCGCCGCCGTGGTCGTGGTGGTGGTGATCAGGCGGCTGCGCGGCGAGTCGCTCAACGCCCGGGACCTCTTCGCGGCGCCGGTGATCCTCACCGGCCTCGGCGCTTGGGCGCTCGCCCAGCGGCACGGCCTCGGCGCGGCCGACTACGGCTGGATCGCGGCGGGTGCCGCGCTCGGCCTCGCGCTGGGGGCGGTGCGCGGCGCCACCATCCAGGTCTACGAGCGGGAGGGCGTGCTGTGGCAGCGCTACACCGGGCGGACCTTCCTGGTCGCGGCGCTCTCGCTCGCGGTGATGGCCTGTTTCGCCGCGCTCGCCGGGTACGTCGGCCTGGCCCCGGACGCCAGGCCGGTCCAGCTGTCGATCGGCGTGGGCTTCCTGGGGGAGGCCCTGGTGGTGGGCTGGCGCGGGGTCTCCTCGGGCACTCCGTTCGCGCCCGAGCAGCGGGGTTCGGGTCCCCTCGATCGGCTCCGCCGGTAACTTTGGTTGTCAGGGCGGGATTCGGTAACTAAGGTTGTCGGCATGACGATCGCGGAGATCACCCATGAGGAACAGACCGAGCTGGCCAAGGCCCTTCTCGACGCCCTCGGCCCCCTTGCCGCCGCCGTGCGCGCCCGCGCGACCGGCCTGTCCGCGGAGCGGATGTGGGACGCCGAGCCGGTCGAGGCCGCCCTCTCGGTGCTGTCCGCCTGGAAGCTGGTGGACGCCGAGGTCAAGCGGCTCACCGCGGGCGCGGCCGCCACCGCGGGCTCCTACGGCGCCGGGTACGAACAGCTCGGCGCCGCCTGGGGCATCACCCGGCAGGGTGCCCGGAAGAAGTGGCCGGAGGCCGTCGGTCGTCCGGTGGCGCGCCCGGGATCGCTTCGACTGTTCGGCGGAACAGTCGAGTTGATCGAGGACGCGGCCGCCGGCGGCTGGCGCTGGACGGCCACCGGCGCCGACGGCACGACCGGCGGGGCCGCCGTCGGCCACCGGACCCGGGAGGAGGCCGCGGCGCACGGCGGGGCCTTCCTCGCGGCGCACGCACCCGGCAAGGAGCCGCAGGACGCGCCGGGGCGTGTCTGACGACGCCCTCGTCACCTCGCGGACCGCAGCTCCCGGGCGATCAGCTCCGCCAGGTGCAGGGCCTGCCGCCCGTCGGCGAGTTGGGCGATCTGGGTGCGGCAGCTGAAGCCGTCCGCGAGGACCACCGTCCGGGGCCCGGCGGCCCGCACCTCGGGCAGCAGCACCCGCTCCGCGATGGCCTCGGACACCTCGAAGTGGCCTCGCGTGAAGCCGAAGTCGCCCGCCAGGCCGCAGCAGCCGGAGTCCAGGACCCGGTTGTTCAGGCCGAGCCGGGCCTCCACCCGGCGGTCGGCGGTGCTGCCGAGCACCGCGTGCTGGTGGCAGTGCGTCTGGGTGAGGGCGTCCAGCGGGATCCGGGGGAGCGGGGCGTCCGGGGCGTACTCGTCGAGGAACTCGGCGAAGGTGCGGGTGCGGTCGGCGAGCGGGCGGCCCGGTGCGCCGAGCAGCCGGGGCAGGTCCTCGCGCAGCGTCGCGGTGCAGCTGGGGTCCAGGCCGACCACGGGGGTGTCGGCCTGGATCCCGGCTCCCGTCAGCGCCCGCAGACTGCGCCGCAACACCCGGCGGGCGGTTCCGAGTTGGCCGGTGGAGTACCAGGTGAGGCCGCAGCAGACCGGTCCTGCGGGCAGTCGGACGTCGAAGCCCAGGTGCTCCAGCACCTCGACGGCCGAGCGCGGCACGTTCGGCTGGAGGTGGTCGGAGAAGGTGTCCGGCCACAGCAGCACCGGCCGGGCGCCCGCCGGGGCCGGGTGGGCGGCGCGGTGCCGCCGGTACCAGGCGGTGAAGGTCTCCGGCGGGAGGACGGGCAGCACCCGGCGCGGGTCGATCCCGCCGAGCCGCTTGATCAGCCCGCCGGCCCGGGAGCGGGCGAGCGTGTTGGCGGCCCCGGGCGCGAGCGCGGCGGCCCGCAGCCAGAGCGGCAGCCAGCCCATCGAGTAGTGCGCGAGCGGGCGCGGCCGGTGCCGGTAGTGCTGGTACAGGAACTCGGACTTGTAGGTCGCCATGTCGACGTGGACCGGGCAGTCGCTCGCGCAGCCCTTGCAGCTCAGGCAGAGGTCCAGCGCCTCCCGGACCTCCTCCGAACGCCAGCCGTCCGGGACGGCGTCCCCGCGCAGCATCTCGGCGAGCAGCCGGGCCCGCCCCCGGGTGGAGTGCCGCTCCTCACCGGTGGCCAGGTAGCTCGGGCACATCACCCCGCTGCCCGGGGCCACGCACTTGGCGACGCCCACGCAGCGGTGCACCGCCTTGACCAGGCTGCCGCCGTCCTGTTCGTACGGGAGGGCCAGCGGCAGCGTGCGGCGCGGGGCCGTGACGAAGCGCAGGTCGGCGTCGAGCGGGCGGGGATCGACCAGGGCGCCCGGGTTGAGCAGGTTCTCCGGGTCCCAGATCCGCTTGAACTCGCCGAAGAGGCCGATGATTTCGGGCGGGTACATGCGCGGCAGCAGCTCCGAGCGGGCCTGGCCGTCGCCGTGCTCGCCGGAGAGCGAACCACCGTACGAGACCGCCAGATCGGCCGCCTGCTCCAGGAACTCCCGGAAGACCAGCACCCCTTGGGGTTCGTCCAGCGGGAAGTCGATCCGCAGGTGCACGCAGCCGTCGCCGAAGTGCCCGTACGGGACGCCGCGCAGGCTGTGCCGGCGCAGCAGGGCGCGCAGGTCCCGCAGGTAGTCGCCGAGCCGCTCGGGCGGGACGGCGGAGTCCTCCCAGCCGGGCCAGGCCTCGCCGCCCCCGGGCAGCCGGGTGACGATTCCCGCACCGGCCTCCCGGACGGCCCACAGCTGGCGCTGCTCGACCGGGTCGGTGACCAGGGCGACGGAGGCCGAGCGCTCGCGGCGCACCGCGTCGCCCAGCCGGCGGGCGGCCTGGTAGGCGGCCAACGGGGTGTCGCCGCCGGTCTCCAGGAACAGCCAGCACTCGCCGGCGGGCAGCCGGTCCAGTGCGGGCGGGCGCGGGCCGGCGGCGAGCAGCGCGGCGATCAGGTCGGCCGCCATGCCCTCGGCGGTCAGCGGACCGTACGGGAGCAGTGCCGGGACGGCGTCGGCGGCGGCGCCCTCGTCGGGGTAGCCGGCCACCACCAGGGCCCGCGCGGGCGGGTTCTCGACCAGGCGGACGGTGGCGCCGAGCAGCAGTGCGCAGGTGCCCTCGGTGCCGGTGAGCGCCCGGGCCAGGTCGTGGCCGTGCTCGGGCAGCAGCGCGTCCAGCGGGTAGCCGGAGGTGCGGCGGGGCAGTTGCGGCATGCCCTGCCGGATGACGGCGAGGTTGCGGTCGGTGAACTCCTGCAGCTCGGTGTGGAGTTCGCCGACCCGCCCGGGCCGTGCGGCGAGCGCGGCGCGCTCCGCGGCGGTGAGCCGCCCGCCGACGGTCAGCTCGGTGCCGTCCGCGAGCAGCAGCTCCAGCCGTTCGACGTTGTCGGCGGTGCGCCCCCAGGCCAGCGAGTGCGAGCCGCAGGAGTCGTTGCCGATCATGCCGCCGAGGGTGCAGCGGCTGTGCGTGGACGGGTCGGGGCCGAAGCGCAGCCCGTGGGGCCGGGCGGCGCGCTGGAGGTCGTCCAGCACGGTGCCGGGCTGGACGCGCGCGGTGCGGGCCCGCGGGTCGAGCTCCAGCACCGCGCCGAGGTGGCGGCGGAAGTCCAGCACCACCGCCCCCGGGCCGATCGCCTGCCCGCCGATGCTGGTCCCGGCCCCGCGCGCCACCACCGGCACCCGGTGCTCGCGGCAGAGCGCCAGCGCGGTGCGCACGTCGTCGAGGTCGGCGGGCTTGACCACGCCGAGCGGCAACTGCCGGTAGTTGGAGGCATCCTGACTGTAGACGGTGCGTTCGGCGGCGCCGAAGCGGACCTCGCCGCGCAGCACGGCGGACAGCGCGCGGGCCAGCTCGGCCCCGGGGGCGGCGGACGGACGGCTCACCAGGGACCTCCCAGGAGTACGGCTCCGCCGATGATCGCAGCCGTACCGCCGCACCGGTACCGGGCACGACGGGGGTACCGCCGACAGGGTGTCCTGTGGCACGCTCGGCGGTCATGATCGAAGAATCCGCGGCCGCGGACCCGGCCGGCCCCGACGCCTACCTCGCCCGCCTCCCGATCGGCGAGCCGCTGCCCTTCCCGGCGGACGGCGCGCCCTCCTGGGAGATCTTCCCGTACGAGGGCGAGCTGACCGTCCGGGAACTCCGGGCGCCGGAGCTGCCCGAACCGCCCCGGAACGGCGAGGACGGCCCGGAGAGCTGCCCGGACTGCGCCCGGCCGGACACCGACTTCCTGTGGACGGACGAGCACTGGCGGCTCGGCACCACCGAGGAGCCGGACGGACTGCCCGCCACGCTGCTCCTGTGGCCGCGCGCCCACCACGACCTGCTGGACCTGCCGGCCGAACTCTCCGCGGGGCTGGGCCCGATGCTCCAGCGGGTGGAGCGGGCCGTACGGTCGCTCGGCGGCATCGGCCGGGTCCATGTGAACCGCTGGGGCGACGGTTCCGCGCACCTGCACCTGTGGCTGCTCGCCCGGCCCGAGGGAATGGCGCAGCTGCGCGGCTCGACCCTGCCGCTGTGGATGGACGTGCTGCCGCCGATGCCCGCCGGGGTCCGGGCCGAGCGGGCCCGCCGGATCGCCGCCGCGATGGCCGCCGAGGGCGGCGTGGCCCAGGTCTGAGCGGGGTCACTTCCGCCCGGTGAGCGTGCCCCGCGCGATGTGGGAGAGCTTGGCCACCTCGAAGGCCGGGTAGGCGCCGCCCGCCAGCAGCGAGAACTTGATCCCCTCGCGGCCGCCCGGCCGGCGGTGGCCGGGCGGCTGGAAGCGGCGGTGGTGCTCGGCGGCGCGGTGGAAGAACTGGGGCCGCTCGGCACGGGTGACGCAGCCGGCCAGGTCGAAGACGAACAGGTAGTGCCGGATCATCCGGACGAACAGCGCGTCGCGCACCGCGTACAGGTGCGGCTGCTCCTCCAGCAGGGCGAAGCTGCGCTCGTACTGCTCGAACAGGTCGAAGACGCTGCTGCCCGGGCCGCCCGCCGGGTGGACGGTCTCCCGGCGGCGCAGCTGCACGCACTCGCGTGCCAGCACGGCGGCCTTCCGGGCGCCGAGCAGCGCGGCGTGCGCGACCGGGACCTCCTCGTAGCGGCCGGGCGGGAAGGCCAGGCCCAGTTCGGCCCAGTGGCCGCGGCGGATCAGCCGGTCCCAGATCAGCGGTGGCGCGCCGAACAGGGCGGGCCGGTCGAAGGGGGCGAACGGTTCGGGGCCGGCCTCGGCGAGCAGGGCCTCGGCCCCGCCCGGCCAGTCCCGGTCCTGGTGCCGGCGGGAGTGGCCGAACAGCAGCACGTCCACCGGGCCGGTCTGCCGGAGCCGGTCGGCGAGCGTCCGGAGCGCGTCCCGGGGCAGCAGGTGGTCGGCGTCCAGGAACAGCAGGTACTCGCCGCTCGCCCGTGCCGCGCCCGCGTTCCGGGCGGCCCCGACCCCGACCGCCGCGGTCAGGTGCAGCACCGACACCCGCGGGTGCCGGGCCGCGTACGCGTCGGCGAGCGCGCCGGCCGTCCCGGGGGACCGGTCGGCGACGACGATCACCTCGACGTCGGCCAGGGACTGTGCGAGCAGCGAGTCCAGGCAGTCGGCGAGCTGTTCGTGCTGGTCGTAGGCGGGGAGCACGACGCTGATCAGGGGTGAGGGCATGACGCCGGAGCGTAAGAGGGCCTGCGGACCGTGGCAAAGGTCTGACGGTCCGTAATTCCGATCAATCAGTGGCAAATCGTACGAGTGCGCGCCATATCTTCACGCCGCCTTCCGGACGCGTCCACGCCCGTACCGGCTCCCGGCCTGCGGGAACGTGCGCCGGGGGCCTGCGGCGCGGGGTGCGTCACGGGCCCGGGGGAGCCGAACCGGTGGTCCGGCCTAGTACCAGTGGTGGGCCTGCCAGAACGACCAGGCGGCGCAGGGGCTGCCGTAGCGGGTGTTCATGTAGTTCAGGCCCCACTTGATCTGGGTGGCCGGGTTGGTGCGCCAGTCGGCGCCCGCGGAGGCCATCTTGGAGCCGGGCAGGGCCTGGACCAGGCCGTAGGCGCCGGAGGAGGCGTTGACCGCGAGCGGGTTCCAGCTGCTCTCGCGGAACACGATGTTGCTGAAGCACTGGAGCTGGCCGGCGGGGACGATCTGCGCGGCGATCTGCTGCGGGGTGCCGGAGTAGGCGGCCGGGGCGCTGGTGAGGTTCTGTCGCTCCTGGGAGCGGGAGGCGGCGGCCTCGGCGTCGGCCTTGGCCTTGGCGTCCGCCTGGGCCTGCGCCTCGGCCTGGGTCTGGGCCTGGGCGGCGGCGTCCGCCGCGGCCTTGGCCTGGGCCTCCTGGGCGGCCTGTTCGGCGGCAGCGGCAGTGGTGGCGGCGTCGGCCCGGCCCTGGTCGGCGACCGGCTCGCTGTCCACCGAGACGGCGGCCACGGGGGCGGCCTCGGTCGCGTTCCCGGCCTGCGGGATGGCGAGGGCGGCGGTGGCGGCGCTCGCGACCACGAGGGTGGCGACACCGGTGATCAGGGAGTTGCGGCGGGCATGGCTGAGCTGCATGGGGCGGGCGATCCTTCTCCGTCGGGGGCCGTGCCGGTGGCACCGGGGGCGGGGCGTCGCACGGGCTCCGGGCAGGCGGGGCTCGTGCGGCCGCCCTGGGCGGCCGTGGCGCCCCGGCGGGGGCGGGCGGGCCGTGCGGCGGCGGCGGTGGTCGGCTGCGCTGCCTGGCGACGGGCCATTCTTGGCAGGGTCGAGGACGGGTGGCAAAGGCGTTCGCTACTACGCGGCATCGTGGTTGCGGGGCGGCCGCGACAGGCTTCAATGATGGCTTTGGTGGTATTTGTCCGAATTGCACACCTGAGGTGGAGGCCGGGTCGGCGGCGACGGATCGCAGGGGCGGCAGCCGTGGTGGCCTGTGTTCTTCAGGCGGGGCGGGGTCGTGGGCGGCCCGGTCCGGGTGCCTCGGCGGCGCCGGGCGGGGCGTTCGAGGGGGCCCGTCCACTATCGGGGATCGTGGATGGCGATCCCCCTGTGGGCGGGCTCACACGCGGGCGGGGACGAGGTCGGCGCAGCGTGACCGGCCGGTGACGGCCTCAGGGGGTCGCGTACGGGTTGCCCGGAACGGGCCGCGCGGTGGTGGTGGGGAAGTCGGGGGCCGGGTCCGGCCGCTCCTCCTCCTTCTCCCCCTCCGGTGCGGTCGGGACGAGGTCGCGGGCCAGCAGGGTGGCCCCGGCGACGGCCCCCGGCATGGCGAACACCGTGACCAGCGGCACCAGGAAGGCCAGCACCAGCGGCGTGCCGAAGCCCAGTGCCAGCCCGAGCCGGGCGCGCAGCAGTCGGATCCGCTCCGGCTGCGGCACCCGGCGCCGCTGCAGGGCGACGGCCGTCAGCTCGACGGTCAGGAAGAAGCCGGACACCAGGAAGCCGAGCGCCGGGACCACCGTCTGCCCGACCAGCGGGATGAATCCGCAGGCGAACAGCGCCACGCCGAACGCGGCCACCCGCACCAGCACGTACACGCTGTCGCGCACCGCGATCAGCAGCTCCCGCCAGAGCGCGGTGTCCGGCGGGGTGGGCGCGCCGCCCTCGGTCTCGTCGACCGCGGCGCAGAGCGCCTCGTAGAAGGGCTGTCCGACCAGCAGGGTGACGGCGGTGAAGGTGAGCAGGGAGAACAGCAGGCCGCCGCCGAAGACGACCGCCGCGAGCGCGTCGCGCAGCAGGCCCCGCCAGGGAGTGCCCCAGTGGTCGGCGAACGGGGTGGCCCAGTCCGCGAGGTCCCGGGACCAGGCGCCGAGGAAGGCGAGCGCGACGACGTAGCCGACCAGCGCGAGCAGGGCCGGCAGCATGCCGAAGCCCCACCAGCGGCCGTGCCGGCCCACCCACTTCTGGCCCTCGACCAGGTACTTCATCCCCGCCGCAAGATCTCGCATGGGCGATCACCTTAGGGCTTCCGCACCCGGAACCGCGCATTGCCGTGTTCCTGCCAGTTCTGACCGGCAAGGGTCGCCCCCTCCTGCCGCGCCGCCCGCCGGGCCACTCTCGGTCTTCCCCCACCTGCAAGGAGGATCTGATGAAGCGTCAATTCGGCAGAGTCGTCGGCCTGCTGGCCGGCCTGGTGCTCGGCGCCGGCATGCTCGTGCTGCCCGCCGCCGCCTCGCCCGCGCCGTCGCCGAGCGTGGTCGGCGGCACGCGGGCGACGCAGGGCGAGTTCCCGTTCATGGTGCGGCTCTCGATGGGCTGCGGCGGCGCGCTGTACACCTCGCAGATCGTGCTCACCGCCGCCCACTGCGTCGACGGCACCGGTGCCGACAGCAGCATCACCGTCACCGCGGGAGCGGTCGACCTGAACAGCGGCAGCGCGATCAAGGTCCGCTCCTCGTACGTGTACCAGTCGCCCTCCTTCACCGGCGCCGAGAACGGCGACGACTGGGCGCTGATCAAGCTGGCCTCGCCGATGAACAGCAGCCTGGTCAGCACCCTGCCGATCGCCACCTCCACCGCCTACGACACGGGCACCTTCACCATCATGGGGTGGGGTGCCGCGCGCGAGGGCGGCGGCCAGCAGCGGTACCTGCTCAAGGCCACCGTGCCGTTCGTCGACGACGCCACCTGCGCCCGCGCCTATCCGGGGCTGAACGCCGCCGGCTCGCTCTGCGCGGGCTACGTCGCCCAGGGCGGCGTCGACACCTGCCAGGGTGACTCCGGCGGCCCGATGGTCCGCAAGGACGCGGCGGGCCGCTGGGTCCAGGTCGGCATCGTCAGCTGGGGCAACGGCTGCGCCCGCGCGGGCTACCCGGGCGTCTACAGCCAGGTGAGCACGTACGCGGCCGACATCGCCGCGGCGGCGGCCGGCCTCTGAGCCCACCCGCCGGGCCCGGTCCGACCGGTGCGGCAGGGCCGGCCACCACTCCCGCAGGTGGTGGCCGGTCCTGCTGTTCCATGGCGGACCGGGCGCCGCCGCGCTCGGGCAGGCGCCGCCGTGTCCCGGCAGGGGCCGCCGCGTCCGGGCCGGGGGGCTCGGCCCGGGCGTTCACCGGCGCAGCCATTCCCCGGCCCGCCGCTGCTCGCGGGCGATGCGGCCGGTGGTGGCCGGAGGCAGCCGGGCGAGCAGGGTGACGGCGGCATCGGCGTGACCGGCGAGGGCGTGGGCGCCGGCGAGGCGGGCGGTGACCAGGGCGTGGTCGCGCGGGTGGGCGGCCCGGTCGAGGAGCCGCAGGGCCCCCTCCAGCCGGGCCGCCGCGGTGCGGGCGTGGGCGGTGCGGCCGGTGCGGAGCGCGAGGTCCCGGTGGCAGGTGCCGTGGGCGACGGCCAGGACCAGCTCGGCGCGCACCGTCCAGGGCGTCGGCACGCCGGTGAGCAGTGCGGCGTCGGTCAGCCGCCGGGCGTCGGCCAGCGTCCGGTCGGCCTGCGCCGCCCGGCCGGCCAGTGCGTGGGCGTGGGCCTGGACGAGGGCGGCCCAGGCCCACAGCCCCGGCAGGGGAGGGGCGGTGGTCCGGGCGGCCTCGGCCAGGGCGAGTGCGGTGGCCGGGTCGCCGAGCCACCAGTACAGGGCGCTCTGGCGGACGAGCAGGGAGGCCGCGGTGGCCCGGTCGCCGGTCGCGCGGGCCCACTCCAGCCCGGTGGCGTACCAGCCGAGCGCGCGGGCGGGGCGGTCGCCCTCGAAGTGGGCCCAGCCGGCGAGCTCGGCGTACTGGGCGGCGAGCGAACGGTCGGCGCCGGGGGCCTCGCGGGGGCCGGGGTGCCGCCCGCCGAGCAGGGTGTGGGCGTGGTGCTCCAGGGCGGCGGCCAGCTCCTCGCCGCCGATCCGGCCCGCGGCGGCGCGATAGGCGGCGAGCAGGTGGGCGAGCACCTCGACGGTGGCGGCGTCCGGTGGTGCGGCGCGGGCGGCGGGCGGTGTCCGGGCGGCGGCGCGTTCGCCGAGGCGTTCGCGCTCCTGCCGGACGGTCTGCCAGAGTTCGGCCAGCTCGCCGTCGGCGAGCAGGAGTTCGTCGGCCCGGGCGGGCATCCCCGGCGGCGGCCAGCGGCGGGCGTTCTCCACCCGGCTGATCAGCGAGTCGTGGTAGCCGAGCAGCCGGCCGAACTCGGCCTGGCTGAGGCCGCGGGCCTCGCGCCAGTGCCGCAGCCGGCGGCCGAAGCGCAGGCGGGCGGACTCGGGTTCCGTACGCGGCGGCGGCGGCGGCGGGGGTGGCGGGGCCGGGGGCGGTGGGGGCGGCGTGGGAGTGGGCGAGGGCGGCACGGGGTCTCCCGGAGGGGGCGGGGGAGCGCTCGTGGGGGAGCGTCATGCCCTGGTATCCCCGTTGACGTGCCTTGGTCAAACGAGAGGGATGGGTGGCGGGCCGGGAAC